>NZ_CAAAFS010000100.1:0-3497 GCF_900634755.1 Protofrankia symbiont of Coriaria myrtifolia | reverse complement strand
TCTCAGTGGCGCTGACCGGGCGGCGGCGGGCGGCCATCAGCCCACCACCCACCGCGTATGGGCACGCTCGACGGAGCTCTGCCCGCCGACGATGCCGTGCGACAGCAGCGGGCCGAACACCTGCCCACACAGCTTCCGCACCCCGCAGCGCCGGCAGATCTCCCGGGCGGCCTGGGCGCCGGCACCGTCGCCTTGCTCCGGGAAGAACAGCTCCGGATCAACCTGGGCGCACAACGCCCCACCCCAAACCGTCATGAGGTCGTCGAAACGGACCGTGCCACCGGCCAGTAGAGGGCCAGGGGAAGTCCAGCACCGTCGCGGGCCGACGGGCGAGGCAGACCCGGCCGTCGCCACGGCGCCGTTCATAGGAGACAATGCAAAACGCTCCTTCCGGTTTTGCGGCTGGTGGAGCAGACGGCCCCGGGAGTGCTTGGCGGCGTGACCGGGGCCGTCCCATGTCATCTGTGGTCCTACTCGGACGAAGATCTCTCCTTCCTTCGCAGTCGATCGGCCATGTGGCTGGTGCTCCCAGCACGGCGGCGTGCGGTTGTGCGATCAGCGGCGTGACCGCCGTGCCGGGACAACTTGGGGACTTTTCCGACGTAGGACGTCCTACGTCGTGGACGCTCTCATGCGGGTCCGGTAGGTGTCAAGGAGGAGGTAGGACGTCCTGCGGGCTAACGTTAGGTGCCAGCAATCGGTGCTTCGAAGAGACGAGGTGCAGGCCCGGGATGACCGTCGAGGCCCCGAAGTCCCGCTATCGGCAAGTAGCCGATCAACTCAGGCAGGACATCACTCACGGTGAGTACCCTCCCGGCTCAACGCTGCCCAGCGAAGCGGAGTTGGCCGACAAGATGGGCGTATCCCGCGTGACGATCAATCGGGCTGTCCAGATCCTTCGTGCGGAAGGCCTGGTGAGGGTTCTCCGTGGACGCGGGACAGTAGTCCGGTCCGTACCGCCGATCTCACGGCATAGCAATCAGCGGTACGCACGAGCCATCCGCGAGGAACGTGGCGCACGCGGCGCGTTCGACGCAGAGATTCGGCGGCTTGGACTGGAACCCAGGTCCGACATCGTCCAGTTGGAGCCGGTCAACCCGCCCGAAGCCGTGGCGAAAGCACTGGGACTTGGCCAGAGAGAGCGAGTCCTGATCCGCAAGCGTCACATGTACGCCTCGGACGAACCGGTGCTACTGGCTACCTCCTACATCCCCTGGGCCCTCGCCGAGCGCGCTGGGCTGACCAAGGTGGACACCGGACCAGGTGGAACCTACTCACGCCTAGCCGAACTCGGACAAGGGCCGGTGCGGTTCACCGAGGACGTCCGGGCACGTATCCCGACAGACGACGAGGAAGCGTTCTTCGGCCTAGCCGAGAATCAACAGGTGTTTGAAATCGTCCACATGTCGTGGACAGCCACCGATCGGCTCGTGGAATACCGCGTCGACGCCCTCCCCACGTTCCAATGGGTCCTGCACTTCGAATGGCCGGCTGAGGCCGTCGAGTCAGGCAGCCGGCCGTGACGGCTCGACACATGGATGTGCGTGTAGCCGAACTGCCAGCACAGGTCGGGCAGGGCCAAGACCGGATCCTCGTTGGCAATGATGTTGTCATCGTCTTGGATGGCGCGTCCGGAACCGATGGCCTGGTCAGCGTGGCCGCATACGTTGATGCGCTTGGCCGGCGGCTGCTTGACACATTCGAGTGCCAGCCAGCGGCACCCCTGCGGAGCACACTACGGACAGCTCTTGCGGGCACCGTGCAGGAGTTGGATGTACGGCCGGGAGATTCACCGTCCTCAACCGTCAGTATTATCCGCTCTGTCGCCGACCGCGTTGACGTGCTCGTACTTGGCGACACCCCGGTATACGTGGCGACCAGGCCAGATGGCGTCGAACGCATTTTCGATGATCGGCTTATGCGGCTCCCCGTGAAGTATCGGCCGGCGGCCCTCGCTCGGCTACACACCGGAGCCGGATTCGATGACGAACATCGGCGTCTTCTCCGCGAGATGAGGCACGAGAAAGCGCCGTATCTGAACGCGGCCGGTGGCTACTGGATCGCGGAGGCTGACCCAGCGGCAGGCTGCGAGGCGCTGGTGCGCTCTTTTCGCGCACAGGACGTGCGGTGGGCTGCCGTTCTCACGGATGGCGCCGACGATCCGATGCGGCATCTGCACATCGACGTCGGAGACGTCGTCGGGCTCTCGGAGGCGGAGATGGCTGTCTTGCTCGCGGACCTTCACCGGTGGGAGGAGCATAAGGATCCCCAGGGCCAGGAGTTGCCGCGGTTCAAGTGCCATGACGACAAGTCGATCGCAGTGGTGACTTTCCGGTGACGAAATCAGCGGCCGGGCCGCCACGGCATTCGGTGAGCGTCGCTGGTGTCGTGGTGAACCAAGACGGCTTGGTGCTCGCCATCCGCCGTCGGGACAACGGCCAATGGCAGCCTCCGGGCGGCGTCCTGGAGCTGGCGGAGACCTTTGAGGAGGGCCTGCGCCGCGAGGTGCTGGAGGAGACCGGCGTCACCGTCGAGATCGACCGGCTGACCGGCGTCTACAAAAACCTGCCCCTCGGTGTCGTGGCGCTGGTCTTCCGCTGCCGCCCACTGGCTGGCGCGCCTCGGGCCACCGCCGAGAGCAGCGAGGTGTGTTGGCTGCCCGCGTCCGACGTACGGGAACGGATGAGCCCCGCCTTCGCAGTCAGGGTGCTCGATGCCCTCGCGGACACGGCCACCGCCTTCCGCACCCACGACGGCGTTGACCTCCTCGGCTGATGTACGAGTGGGATTACGAGCCGGATGCCTGACCGCAACGGTTCGGCACATATGCCGATGCACTCTGTGAGTGTGGGTGCTGTGGTGGTGGACAACGACCAGCGGGTGCTGATGATCCGACGGGGTGACAACAGACGGCTGGCGACCCCGGGTGGGGCGCTGGAACGGGATGAAGCCCCGGCTGACGGCCTGCGTCGTGAGGTGCGGGAAGAAACCGGCATCCCGATCGACCCTGGCCTGGCCATCTGACAGGCGTCTACAAGAACATGCGGACCGGCGTGCTGTCGTTGGTTTTCCGCTGCGCCGTCTTGGCCCATACGGAGACGACGCCCGAGCGCGGAGACGCCCGAGGTGATGTGGTTGCCGTTCACCGACGCGCTGAACTGCGTGCACCCTGTCTACGCGATCCGGATCGCGGACGCCTTCCGCCCGGACGGCCCCTTCGTTCGTCTCCACGACGGCAACCAGCTTCTCACAGGTTGAGCTCCATGTCGTGGACGGCTGATGATCATCTCGTGGAGTACCGTGCCGATGCCCCACGTCTTGGGCGAACTGCCGGCTGTGTACAACGTTGGCATGACGCAGGAAGAGTCGTTCGTCTTCATCTCGTACACCGGCGTGGACGAGCCGTGGGCGACCTGGATTGCCTCCATACTCGAAGGGGCCGGCCTGGCCGCCCGGGTGCAGGTGTGGGATTCCCCGCCAGGGCGGAACTTCGTCGA
>NZ_CAAAFS010000099.1:0-12435 GCF_900634755.1 Protofrankia symbiont of Coriaria myrtifolia | reverse complement strand
GTGCGGTGGCGGGGGGTTCGGCGGGGATGACGCGGGCGAGGCCGTCGGCGCGGGCCCACCACAGGGTCTGCCAGTCCTCGTCATAATGATCGGCGATCAGGGTGACCCGCGGGTTGGCCGCGATGTTGGCCAGGCGTCTGAGGGCCGTCGACCGTTTGGGCTTGTGATCCACCGCGGTGACGATCGCGTTGTCCTGGAGCGCGAAGGTCACCGGCACCAGGTGCGGCTGCCCGGCCGCGTCCACGGTGGCGAGCCGGGCGACCCTGGCGGCGGCGAACCGGCGGCGTGCCTCACCGGCCTCCAG
Source organism: Protofrankia symbiont of Coriaria myrtifolia (assembly GCF_900634755.1). Classification (NCBI taxonomy): domain Bacteria; kingdom Bacillati; phylum Actinomycetota; class Actinomycetes; order Frankiales; family Frankiaceae; genus Protofrankia; species Protofrankia symbiont of Coriaria myrtifolia. The sequence continues at coordinate 12,131 of NZ_CAAAFS010000099.1, read as the reverse complement.
GTTCACCGGTATCTGACCGAGCCCGAGTTCATCCTGGCTCCGGGTTATCGTGGCTCCGGGTTCATCGTGACTCCGGGTTCATCGTGACTCCGGGTTCATCGTGACTCCGGGTTCATCGTGACTCCGGTGCGTCTTGAATCCTGGGTTTGTCCTGGATCCGGGTTCGTCCGAGCAGGGTGCACCGCGAGCCCCGACTCCTTCACGTTCAGAAAGCAGTACACCCCGTCCGCGTTACCGTCAGGCGGAGCGAGACAATGGAAACATGGCTGATACGGACGTGCCGGCCTCGCTGGACGGGCTGCGGATCCGAGTGGACAAGACGGGGTCCGCGGTGCATGCCGCGCTGGACGCCGACCAGCGGGCCGTGTTCGAAGCGGAGTTCCGGGCGGCGCTGGCCCATGTCGACGACCAGTTCGGTCTGGACGCTGTCCAGGACGTGGTCGAACGATGGTGGCCGGCCGCGGTGCTGTGCGCGAATCCGGAGATCCGACAACGGGCGGCTCCGGGGATCCGACAGGAGATCGACATAGGCAACCAGCACTGACCGGCGGGCGCTGAGCACCCGGGGCTCGTCGGCAGCGCTGGCGCCACCGGCCAGCTTGTGACCAACCGACGCCCGACAACCCAGGGTGATCGAGGACGCGACTGGGGTGTCACGAGTCGGGGACGGATGGAACGACCCGGACACCTCAGCCGCGTCCTTAACCTACCCTGCCGATAGCAAATAGTCACTGATCGATTACAGGTGGTTCCAGCCTACACGGCGATTGGCATCCATGTACCCGGTTTGATGCGCTCCACCGCCTCATCTTTTGCCGGATTTCGCCGCTGCCCGCTCAGCGTTGACAATCCGGTAACAGAAAGTGCCCGGATACCGGGTGTCGAATGATCCCGTGAAACTCTCCGGACATAACCGACGGCTGCCCGATGCAAGACGGATCAGAGACAACACGAACACGCGACGCAACCACATGACACAGCGCAGGCAAACAGAGGACGCAGGCAGGCACGGCGGTCCAGGCGGGACGGCACGCGCGGAACGACCCGGGCGAACAGGGACGGGACAGCTCGAACGGACGAAGTGACGCGAACGGACGGCCCTCGGCCGACAGCAGCCGTCAGAGGGCCAGCAGCTCCCGTAGGACGGCCGCGAGCTGGCCGAAGGCATGTCCTCGATGGCTGATGGCGTCCTTTTCCGCCGGGCGCAGCTGCGCGCTGGTCCGGTTCTGCCCGTCGGGGAGGAACAGCGGGTCATAGCCGAAACCGCCGTCCCCGCGGGACTCCCGCAGCAGTCGCCCGCGCATCTCCCCGTGCACGACCCGTTCGGCGCCCGCCGGCGTCACCACCGCGGCCGCGCACACGAAGGCCGCGCCACGGCGCTCCTCGGGGACGTCGGTGAGCTGGGCGAGCACGAGCGCGTTGTTGGCGGCGTCCCGCTCGGCCCGGCTGGCACCGGGCAACGGCCCGGACCAGCGGGCGGACAGGACACCGGGCATGCCGCCGAGCACGTCGACGGTCAGGCCCGAGTCGTCCGCGACCGCGGGCAGGCCGGTCACCCGCACCGCGTCCCGCGCCTTGATCAGGGCGTTCTCGGCGAAGGTGGCGCCGGTCTCGGGGACGTCGGGGCCGTCCGGCAACGCCACGAGTTCGACGTCGAGACCGGCCAGCGCGAGGATGCGGCGCAGTTCGACGAGCTTGGCGTCGTTACGGCTGGCCAGCACCACCCGCCGGGGCCACTGCCGGCTCTCGACGGGCCCGCTCCCGCCCAACACCTCCGCGCCAGGGCCAGGGCCGCCGGGGCCGCTGCCCACGGGACGCCCGTGGCCGGGGCCGCTCACCACGCTTCCTTCATCGGGGAGGGTGGTCACCGGGTACCCGGTCGCGCTCCGCCGGCGGGTACCGGGCGCGGGCCCGCCAGCGCCGCCCGCTGGACCTCGGTCAGCCGCGCGCAGCCCCCGACGGCCAGATCGAGCAACTGGTCGAGCATCGCGCGGTCGAACGGCAGGCCCTCGGCCGTCCCCTGCACCTCGACGAAGCCGCCGTCACCGGTGCAGATCACGTTCATGTCGGTGTCGGCGCCGGAGTCCTCGTCGTAGGCGAGGTCCAGCAGCGGCCGGCCGGCGACGACCCCGACGCTGACCGCCGCCACGCTGCGGATCAGGGCGTCCGGACGGCCGAGCCAGCCGCACGCGTCCGACAGCGCGACATACGCGCCGGTGATCGACGCGGTACGGGTGCCGCCGTCGGCCACCAGGACGTCACAGTCGATCGCGATCGTGTTCTCGCCCAGGATCTTCAGATCGATGCAGGTACGCAGGCTGCGGCCGATGAGCCGGGAGATCTCGTGCGTGCGGCCACCGATGCGCCCGCGCACGGACTCGCGGTCGTTGCGGGTGTTCGTCGCCCGCGGCAGCATCGAGTACTCCGCGGTCACCCAGCCCAGCCCGCTGCCCTTGCGCCAGCGCGGGACGCCTTCGGTGACCGATGCCGCGCACAGCACCCGCGTCCGCCCGAACTCGATCAGCGCCGAGCCCTCGGCGTGGTCCTGCCAGCCACGGGTGATGTTCACCGGGCGGAGTTCCCCGGATGTCCTGCCGTCGGAACGTCTCACGACGACTGACCCTACCGGGCGGACGCAACTCGACACCGGTCGAATCCAACCGGACATCATCAGCGACAGTACGAAAAACCCGCCAACGGGCGTCCCACCGACGGGCCAGGGCCAGTGGACGTGTCCGGGCCGGCAGGTGCCCGGATCGACAGGCGTGCCCAGCGCCCGCACCGGGCACCTGCCGGTCCCTGCCCAGACCGGCCCGGTCGCGACATCGCGGCCAGTGGCGCCAGGAACCAGATCCGCGCCCGCGGCGACACAGGCAACCGGCAACCGGCGTCCGGTGTCCGCGGAGTCCGACATACCAGGCTGAATCCGGCCTGATAGGCCTGCCGGCCCGGGTCGCGTCCCAGCCTGGCGCCGGTTCCCGACGGGCCGCCCGCGACGGCTCTTGGCCGCGCGGACGACGCGCTCAGCCGACCGGCGGCCAGCCGGTCCGGCAGCCGGTCCGGACGGGGATGGCCCGGATGCCGTGGCTAGATCTCGTAGATGGCGCCGGTCTCGGCCAGGGTCAGCGGGCCGTCGAAAGCGCCGGCCGCCTCCTCGCGGCTGCGCTCGGCGTCTCCCCACGGCACCAGATGGGTGAGCACGAGACGGCCCACGCCCGCCTTGGTGGCGTGCTCGCCGGCCTCCCGCCCCGACAGGTGCACGCCGGGGGGGTTGTCCGGGACGTCCAGGAAGGCCGACTCGCAGAGGAACAGGTCGGTGTCCCGGGCCAGCTGGACCAGCTCGTCGCAGGCGCTGGTGTCACCGGAGTACGTCAGGGAGCGCCCCTCGGCGGTCACCCGCATCCCGAACGCCTCGACCGGGTGCGCCACCCGCTCCAGATCGATCCGGAACGGGCCCACGTCCAGCCGGCCGGGGCTGATCGTCCGGAAGTCGTAGATGTCGGCGAGGGAGTCCTCCGGCCAGCGCTCGAACGCCGAGCACAGCCTTTCCTGGGTGTTGATGGGCCCGTAGACGGGCAGCTTGGGCGGCATTCCCTCCGGGTGGTAGCGGCGGGCGTAGGAGTTCACCACCAGGTCGAGACAGTGGTCACCGTGCAGGTGGGAGACGAGCAGCGCGTCGACGTCCCGCAGGTCGCAGTGCCGCTGCAGCTCGCTCATGGAGCCGTTCCCGGCGTCGAGTACCAGCCGGAAGCCGTCGGACTCCACCAGGTAGGACGAACACGCCGACCGGGGTCCCGGGTAGGTTCCCGAACATCCCAGAATCGTGAGCTTCATCGGGCCACCGCCAATGCCGTCAGTACCGATACCGTCCGGGCTGGTGTCGCCGGTACTGATGTTGTCAGTACCGGTACCGCCCGCGCGGGGCGCGGGCTGGCCGCCGCGCGCCGGCGGAGGACCGGTCCGGGTCGGCCCGGATCATCGAGTGCTCCGCGCCGACCAGGTTGCTGGTGATCCTTCATTGCGGTTTCTGCGCTACTCGCCAATGTGACGCCCTCTCCCCTGACAAAGCCGATGACGCCGGTCAACAAAAGGTGACAGATGGTATAGCCCGGGATCAATGAGTACGCATCGACTTCTCGACACAGCGCCGAACAGGCCCTGATCCGGCCGAGGGCCTCCGGCTCCTCGAACCACGATCTCGCTCCTGACCTCCAGGGATGGGCCGGCAGCCGGCCGCGTCCTGGAGAGCCGGCGGATGGGAAGACGTCGTAAGGCGCGCCGCCCACGGGGACACCGCGGGCGGCGTGGGCGGTCACGACCGCGACCGCGCCGGTTCTGCCAGCGCTGTCGGGGTGGCCGGCGGACGCGAAGATTGCCTCAGCGCCCCGGACACGCGCGGCCGGGACGGGCCCGCGGGATGGCTCGCGGCGCGGGCGGATGTGGCGATCACAGATACCGACCATGATCGTCCTGGCACGCCTCGTCGGCGGGCGGGGACGTGGCGGGGCCCGATCGGGATTCGATCGGGGTTCATCGGGAGCTGATCGGAGATCACGGTCGCGACGGCATGACTGCCATCCGCGCTACCGAATACCCCGATGGGCGCGCCGCTCATGAGCGATCAGACTAAGCCCGAAATCCCGTTCCGACTCTGTGGCAGTGGTCACGAAACCCATGTCGAATTTTGGACAGTCCGGACGAGTCGGTATCAGAGTGCATCCGGGCACATCAGGGACCATCCTGAGACGTGGGAGAAAAATCGTGATCATTGCCGTGCCGCGGCCGGGTACACCGACTCCGACCGCGCCCGCCGGCTTGCCCGTCACGCCCAGAGCTGACCCTCAAGTGCGGCTTCGGCCTCCTCCAGCGTCCCCGCGTATGCGCCGGTCGACAGGTATTTCCAGCCCCCGTCACAGACGATGATGGCGATGTCCGCGCGCTGCCCGGCGCGCACGCACCTGTCCGCTTCGATCAGTGCCGCGTGCAGGATGCAGCCGCTCGAGATCCCGGCAAAGATCCCCTCCTCCTCGACCATCTGCCGGGTCCGCCGTAGCGACTCCTTCGGCCCCACCGAGATACGGGTGGTGAGCACACTGCCGTCATAGAGCTCGGGGATGAAGCCCTCGTCGATGTTGCGAAGGCCATACACGATCTCGCCGTACCGGGGCTCCGCCGCGATGATCCGAATACCCGGAACCCGTTCGCGCAGGAAACGTCCGGTGCCCATCAGCGTCCCGGTGGTACCGAGCCCCGCGACGAAATGGGTGATGGACGGAAGATCCTCGAGGATCTCCGGACCGGTCGTCTCGTAGTGCGCCTGCGCGTTCGCCGGGTTTCCGTACTGGTAGAGCATCACCCAGTCGGGATGATCGGCCGCCAGCCGCTTGGCCACGGCAACGGCCTCGTTGGAGCCGCCGCTCGCGGACGAGTGCACGATCTCGGCGCCCCACATCGCGAGCAGTTGCCGCCGCTCCGCCGAGGTGTTCTCCGGCATCACGCAGATCAGCCGGTAACCCCGCTGGCGACAGACCATCGCCAGCGAGATACCGGTGTTCCCCGACGTCGGTTCGAGAACGGTGGCGCCAGGGGTGAGCAGGCCGCGCTTCTCCCCGTCCGCGATCATCCACAGCGCGGCCCGGTCCTTGATCGAACCAGTGGGGTTGTCCTGTTCCAGCTTGGCCCACAACCGGACGTCCGGGGATGGCGAGAGCCTGGGCAGGCCGACCAGGGGGGTGCGGCCAACCGAGTCCACCAGGGAGTCGAAACGCATGAGCTCTTCCGGCCTACCCGTCTCAGATGTCTGCTGTCGCCGGCATGATGTCGCAGCCGCCAGCGACGGCGGGGAGAATCGTCACAGTGTCACCATCGGAAATTTTCGCGTCGAGACCGCCGAGAAAACGAACATCTTCGTCATTGATGTAGATGTTCACAAAGCGGTGCAGCCCACCGGCGTCCTCGGAGACGAGCCGGCCTCGCAGCCCCGGGAAGTGGCTGTCGATGTCGATGAACAACGCCGCGAGCGTGTCTCCCACACCCTCGACGACCTTGGACCCGCCCGTGTAGCTGCGCAGGATCGTCGGCACGCGGACCTGGACTGCCATGCTGCTCCTCTTCGTCGTGCTCTGTCCGTGTTGCTGTTCGGTCTTCGATCTTCGATCTTCGGGTCCTGCTCCGGCAGCCGTCCGGTCACGCTCCGGCCTTCGGTCCCGCCCTGGCCGTCAGCCGTACTCCGGCCTTCGGACGCCGCCCGAGGGCCGGAGCGCGGTCGAACTGTCCGCCATCGTCCCTGGTGGTGCATCGCCCCTGGTGCATCGTCCCTGGTACGACAGCATGTGAACAGGCCACCAGCCCACCGCCCGGCCGCTGGTGCCGTGCCCTGAGGGATCCCCGCCCTGCCCCGGATCCCTCATCCCGAGGATGCGCGCCCGGCTCCGCGCGACACCCGACACAACGTCGTGAACAGTCAGACGATTTCCACCGGCTCCTCCGTCACGACTGCGTCGATGATGCGGTACGAACGAAACTCGATCTTCTCCGGGTCGCGGGTCGAGACCAGGACATAGTGGGCGCCGGGTTCCTGGGCCAGCGGGATGTCCGTGCGGGACGGGTAGGCCTCGGTAGCGGTATGTGAATGATAGATCACTACTGGCTCTTCGTCCCGGTCATCCATCTCGTTCCAGACCCGCAGCTGCTCCATGGAGTCGAACCGGTAGAACGTCGGTGACCGCTCCGCGTTCTCCATGGCCACGAAGCGCTCCGGCCGGTCCGACCCGATCCGGCCCGCGACGATCCCGCAGGCCTCGTCGGGATGGTCCCGCCGGGCATGGGCGATGATGGCCTCGTAGACGGCCCGATCGATGCGCAGCACGGGCCAACCGTACGACGAGTGGCATCCACCACGAGCCACGATCATGCGTACATGGCGAAGAATGCCTGCCCATGATCCGATTGTGCCTGCGGGGCCGCTCCCGGCGGGCCACCGCCGGCGTCCGGGACGCGAGGGGCCGTGTCACAGGGCCATGTCACAGTAGCCGTGTCACAGCGGGCCATCCACGTCAGGGCACGTACACCGTGTCAGGACATGTTCACATCGCGTCAGGGCATGTCACAGCAGAGCCTGGACGAGCTGCTCCTGCAGGTCGCCGAGGAACAGGTACACCTCGACCACGGGACGGCGCGAGTCCTGGCTGCCAATGTCGTACAGGGCTTCGGCCGACGCGTCGTCGGTGAGGTTCAGCCGGGCGCCCAGCACCAGCCGCAGGTCGGTGAGGGTGACCAGCCAGTCCTGGACGGCGGCATCGTCGAGCAGCACCCGGCCGCCCGTGGCCGGCACGGTGGCCAGTGCCCGGCGCGCGGCGTCGCGCTTGCCCGCGCGGATGTCGTCGGAGGTGCGGCGGCGGTAGTCGGCGGCGGCCTCCGAGTCGTTCGGGTAGGCATCCGGAAGCAGCCGGGCCACCGCCGGGTCCTCCGGTACCGCCGGGGGCACGGCTCGCAGGCCGACGATCGCCTCCAGCGGGTCGGCCACCGGCGGCGGCTCCAGCAGCGCCTCGATCTGGCCGATCAGCTCGGCCAGCAGGGTCGCCTGAAGCGGACCGAGGACCATCTCGACGCCGTCCCCGGTACGGCTGAATCCGTTGGACACGCTCTCCCAACCAAGGTCAACAGTGATCGGCCCGGGCCACGTCCGGTAGATCTTCGATCGCGCGGACCGGCCCCCGGACAACCGCCCGTCGCGTTGCTAACGTCACCGACAGCTCCGCTGGTTCCTTCTCCAGTGTTTCCTCCTCCAGCCCATGGGAGGCCACCCGGCCCACCGTCCGCACCGACCGCCACCGAACGGACACGGATCCACCGAGCACGGATCCGTTGGGCGCCTCGCGCTCGTGCCCAAGCGGCTCGGTCACGCCAACCAGCACGGATCCATCAGGCACGGTCTAGTCCTGCGCGATCGTGGCCCACAGGCCGTAGGCGTGCAGACGGGTGGCGTCCCGCTCCATCTCCTCCCGGGTGCCGGAGGAGACGGTGGCCCGTCCTTTGCGGTGGACGTCGAGCATGAGGGCCTTGGCTTTTTCCCGACTGAAACCGAACAGTTTCTGAAAGACGTAGGTCACATACGACATCAGGTTGACGGGGTCGTTCCACACGATCGTGACCCAGGGCCGGTCGCGCTCGGCGACCTCGTCGGACTCCAGGACCTCTTCGGGTGCGGCGGTGGCTAGTGGCACGGACTCCATTGTGGCGCGTGCGCGGGCCGAGTTCCCCCCGGACCACCGGGCACGGGCGGGAAGCCGAATCGATCTTCGACCGACAGGCCGGACAGCGCTCCCGCCGCGCCGCGTCCGCGGTGCGCGCGGTGCCCGCGGTGCCCGCGGCGCCCCGCCAGCTTCCAGGTGCCGCGCCGGCCGTCCCGTCCTGTCCCGTCCGAGCGCTCATCGGCCGGATGGCGAACCGCGTCGAAGCCAGCACACGGAGGCACACCCCAGCATCCGGTGAACAGCAATGAACACTATTGGTTACCAGCAGATGTACGCGGGTCGGCCGTCGAACGGCACGAGGACCACAGCGTGGGCGCGACAGATACGCCCATACCCTAACAGCAGGTAACCGAAATGGTGTATTTAGTTGTATTCGGTCCTGGTTTGGCTATCTTTTTGGTCACGGTTCGTTGCCCGACACGAAAGACCTCATCAACAGCAGCCCGGACCCGTCGCGCGACACCTCGGACTCTTGCCTACGGATAGCGACCAGGACGCCGACAGCCCGCTGCGACCAAGCATGCACCACCAGCGCACCATTGCCCGTACATAGCCCTTTTATTTATATTTTTGTCCATATATGTATGAATTGGATGAATTGCTATGGGCTGGATCAGCAGTGGAGAGGAGTGGGCCGCCATGAACAACGGCGTCAGCTGGGGCTGAAAACAGGACCGGTACCAGGACGGAACGCATCACACACGCACCGACGCCAGTCGGCGACTCCCGACGGACAACCAGCGCCACCGCATGGGAAGGAAAGGACGTGTTGAAAATGAAGAAGAACAACGACGAGGGCATGAACGGCGTCAGTTGGGGCTGAGAAAGCACCGCGGTACGGTTAACGGTGTCGGCGGTACCGCCGCGGGCGGCGGGGCACCCGCTCACCGGGCCGGCCATGACGGTCGGGGACGGTCGGGCCGCGGCCGTGACGGTCGGGCTGGTCGAACCAGCCCGGTCCGCGGCAGCCGGCCAGACAGCGGGTGGTACGCGCCGGCCGGCGGTTGGCCCACGGGAGCCGACCTGTCGGCCGCCGACCCCTGACCGGCGAACGAGCCGTCGACACACAAGTCGGACGGGGCCGCCACGGCGGCCCCCAGCAGTACGGCCCCCAGCAATATCGGTATCAGCTCGCCCCGCCCCCACCGCGTAGTACATGATCGGGGCGTAGTGAACGATGACCGTAGCGTCAAGCCTACGTAAGGCACCGGGGGGCGCCGCCGTCCAGGCGGCGCGATCCCGGTGGCCCGATCAAGCAACCTCCGCAGGCAGGACGGGAGACCATATGGCCGTCGGCACGCGTGCACGGTTCGTACCGTCCAGGTACCACCTGGTGCTCGTCATGGTCACCTCCACCGCGGCGGCCGTGACCGCGATCTGCCTGACCCGCCTGCCTCAGACAGCCGAACCGGTCTCGTGGTACCGGCTGACCCTCGGGATCGTCTGCCTCGCGATCGGCCCGATACCCCTGCTGCGGGTGCGCTCGGGGCACCACACCGGCGACTACGACCTCAGCGAGGCCAGCGTGGTCATCGGGCTGGCCCTGCTGCCCGCCCCACAGCTCGTCACGATCAGCGCCGTAGCGGTCCCGATCATGCATGCCATCCTGCGCAGAGCGCCGGTGAAGGTGCTCTTCAACGGGGCCAGCGCCACGCTGGGCACCGCGATCGCGGCCGGCGTCCTGTGGCTGTCGGGCGGGCGGGCAGGACATCTGGAGGGCGCCGAGATCCTGCTCGCCGCACCGGCCGGCCTCACGGTCTGCCTGTGGACCAGCCTGTCCGTGTCCATGGTGATCTCCGCGGCGCGCGGGACGCCGCTGCGCCGGACCCTGCGCGAGACCATGGGCATCAGCACGCTGATCGCGGCCGGCGGCATCGCGGTCGGCTGCGCGGCCGTCGCGCTCGCCTACACCAGCCCGGTGACGCTGATCGTCCTCCCGCCGGTCCTGGTGGGCCTGGTGATGGTCTATCGGATGCAGGTCGACTCGGCCCAGCAGCGTGACCGCTGACGCCAGCTCAACGCGGCCGCGAAGGACCTCGCCATTCTGAACCGGGCAGCCATCGAGGCCCGCGCGACGGAGATCGCCTATGAGATCTTCCGGCCGGACGGCGTGGAGCTCGTCGTCGACCCGGTCCCGCCGCCGGTGTCCCAGTCGCCGGTGTCCCAGTCGCCGGTGCCACACGCGCCGGTGCCCGCGCCGGCAGCCCGGCCGGCCGGATCAGCAACCGGATCACCAACCGGATCACCGACCGGCTTCCAGCGCGGAACCGACCATGTCGCCACCCCGCTGACCGGGCCTGCCGGCCAGGTCGGGGTGCTGCGGCTGAACTTCGCCCGGCCGGCCCCCTGGAAGGACCACGACCAGGCCGTCCTCGCCGCGTTCGCGAACCTGCTGGCGCTTGCGATCACGAACGCCAACACCTACGCCGAAGCCCACGACCAGGCATTCCACGACGCCCTGACCAACCTGGGCAACCGCCGGATGCTCCAACGGCGCACCGCCGAGGCGATCGCCGCCACCGCCACCGGGTCGCGCTCCGCCCTGCTGCTCGTCGACCTCGACCGGTTCCGGGACGTCAACGACACCCTCGGGCACGACGCCGGCGACCAACTGCTGCGCGGGATCGCCGAACGGCTGCGACGCGGCGTCCGCGCAGGCGACCTGGTGACCCGCATCGGCGGGGACGAGTTCGCCATACTGCTGACCGGGATCCGTGACGCCGATGCCGCTGAGACCATCGCGGCCACGCTGACCAGGGTGCTGGCCCGCCCGGTCGGCGTCGAGGGGATGATGCTCTCGGTCGAGGCGTCCATCGGTATCGCCTGCCTGCCCGAGGACGGCGACACCGTCGACGAACTGCTGCGCCGCGCGGACGTCGCCATGTACCAGGCCAAGAGAACGCACGGCGGCTACCGGCGTTACCGGGCCGACGAGGATTCCTCCACGCTGGCCCACATGGCGTTGATGGCGGACCTGCACGACGCGCTCGACCATGGCGACATAAACCTGTGCTACCAGCCGCAGATCGACCTGGAAACGGGCCGGATCGTTGCTTTCGAGGCCCTCGTGCGGTGGAACCACCCGGTTCCCGGCCGGCTTTCCCCCGACGCTTTCATCGGTGCCGTGGAACAGTCCGGACGCATTGGCGACTTCACCCGCACCGTGTTGCGGGAGGCGTTGTCCGCAGCCGGCCAGTGGCATGCGGACGGCGCCCGAGTGGGTATTTCCGTAAACCTGTTCGCGCGCAATCTCCTGGAACCGGGCCTGGCCACCGAGATCGCGCAGTTGCTGCTGGCGAACAGGCTGTCCGCGGCCGCGCTCACCCTGGAGATCACCGAACGGGCGGTCGTCACCGAGTCCGCCGCGACCGTGCGCTCGCTGGCCGCGCTGCGCGACCTCGGGGTGCGGCTGGCCGTGGACGACTTCGGCACCGGCTACGGCGCGCTCAACGTACTCGGGCAGTTCGACCTGCACGAGGTGAAGATCGACCAGTCGTTCGTCCACAACGTCGCCGGTGACCGGGCCAACTCCGCGATCGTGCGGGCCACCGTCGCGCTGGCCCATGACCTCGGGCTGCGGGTCGTCGCCGAGGGGGTCGAGGACGCCGAGACGCTCAACGCCCTGTCCACTCTCGGCTGCGACCTCGCCCAGGGGACGCTCATCAGCCCACCGTGCCCGGCCGAGGAGGCCACCGCCCTGCTGCGGGACGCCGGCCGGCTGGCTACCCCGCGATCGGCCGACGTGCTGCCCTTCCGGCGTCCCACCGGGGAGCGGGCCGGGGGCGCCGCGTCCGTCCGCAGGGCGTATCCGGCGACCGACGGCAGATGACCCGATACGGAGATGACCCGATACGTCAGGATCGTGCGCGTGATCCG
>NZ_CAAAFS010000098.1:0-5475 GCF_900634755.1 Protofrankia symbiont of Coriaria myrtifolia | reverse complement strand
GTCTACTAGTGTGGTCGCGATGACCACGCCCACGCCGCTGCCCACACCGCCGTCCACGCGGCTGCCCGCACCGGCGTCCACAGCCCTGCTGACCGACCAGTACGAGCTGACGATGTTGCGGGCCGCGCTGCGTTCGGGGGCGGCGTCGCAGCGGGCGGTCTTCGAGGTGTTCACCCGGGCGCTGCCGGCCGGGCGCCGGTTCGGTGTGCTCGCCGGCACCGGCCGCCTGCTGGAGGCGATCGCGGCGTTCCGGTTCGGCCCGGACGAGCTCGCCTACCTGCGCGGCAACGGGATCGTGGACGACGCCACCGCGGACTACCTGGCCGGCTACCGCTTCGGCGGGGACATCCACGGTCTCGCCGAGGGCGAGCCGTTCATGCCGAACACCCCGGTGCTGGTCATCGAAGGCACCTTCGCCGAATGCGTCCTGTTGGAGACCCTGGTGCTGTCCGTGCTCAACCACGACAGCGCGATAGCCGCCGCGGGCGCCCGGATGGTCGCCGCGGCCGCGGGCCGGCCGTGCGTCGACATGGGCTCCCGCCGCACCCACGAGCAGGCCGCGGTCGCCGCGGCCCGGGCCGCCTACCTGGTCGGTTTCACCGCCACCTCGAACCTGGCGGCGGGCCGGCGCTGGGGCATCCCCACGACCGGCACGGCGGCGCACGCGTTCACGCTCGTCCACCCCTCCGAGCGGGAGGCTTTCGCCGCCCAGACCGGCGCGCTCGGAACGGGCACCACGCTGCTCGTCGACACCTACGACGTGCCGGCTGCGGTCGCCACCGCGGTCGAGGTGGCCGGGACGGCACTCGGCGCGGTCCGGCTCGACAGCGGCGACCTCGCGGCCGTGGCCCGGGCCACCCGCGCCCAGCTGGACGGCCTCGGCGCGCAGGCCACCCGCATCATCGTCACCGGGGATCTCGACGAGCACGTCATTGCCTCGCTCGCGGCCTCGCCGGTGGACGGCTACGGCGTGGGCACCCGGCTCGTCACCGGCTCGGGCGCGCCGACGACGGGGTTCGTCTACAAGATCGTCGAAGTGGCGGGGACGGCGGTCGCGAAGGCCTCGGTCGGCAAGAGCACCAGGGGCGGCCGTAAGGACCTGACCCGCCGGCACGACCGCAACGGGGTGGCGGTCGCCGATGTGATCACTACGGCGACCCGGGAGTCCGGGCTGACGACGACGCGAGACGAGAATCACACCGACGCCGCCCAGCCGGCTGCTGCCGGCACCGACATCGGCCGCCTGTCAGCCCCGTCCGGCCCGGAGGCGGACCCGTCCTGGCCGGAACGGCCGCTGCTGGTGCCGCTGGTGCGCGGCGGCCGGATTCTCGACGCCGACGGCACGACCCCCGAGGGGCTGCGTGCCGCCCGCGCCCATCACCAGGCGGCCCTGGCGTCCCTGCCTGCGCACGCGCTGCACGTCACCTACGGCGGGCCGTGCCTGCCGGTCATCACCACCGGCCAGCGGGCACAGCGGCAGCCCGGGCAACGGTAGGCCCTCCCACGGACGGGCCGTGGCCCGTCCCACCAGCCTCTTGCGTCGGCTCGTCGTGTCGGTTCGTCCCAGGCCGGACGGCGGGTCCGCGTCCCCGTCCGCGTGGCCAGGCCGCACACTGGGGCATCGTGAGACCTGTCATGTCGAACGACGCCCCGCTCGGCGGAGGCCCCGCGGACAGCGTCCCCACCGACAGAGCCCCTACCGACAGGGCCCCTACCGACAGGGCCCGGGCGGGCCGGGCCCACGCGCGGCGGGCCCCGGACACGTTCGTGAACGGACCATCGCCGATCGCGGTGACTGTCGATGTCGTCCTGCTGACGCTGCGTTCCGGGCAGCTCTGTGTGCTGGTCACCCAACGGGACTCACCGCCGTTCCAGGACGGCTGGGCGCTGCCCGGCGGCTTCGTCCGGGTGGACGAGGACCTGGACGCCTCGGCCCGCCGGCAGCTCACCGAGGGGACCGGCGTCGCCGCGTCCGGCCATCTTGAGCAGCTGCGCACCTACGGGCGGCCGGACCGCGACCCGCGGGCGCGGGTCGTCAGCGTGGCCTACCTCGCTCTGCTCCCGAACCTGCCGCCCCCACCGGGAACCGACCGTGACGGGCCGACGGCCCGCTGGTGGCCTGTGGAGGACTTGGGCTCCGCGGACGGCCCGGTCCTCGCCTTCGACCATCCGACGATCGTCGCCGACGGCGTGGAACGGGCCCGCAGCAAGTTGGAGTACACCCCGCTCGCCGCCGCCTTCTGCGAGGAGCCGTTCACCCTGGCCGAGCTCCGCCGCGTCTACGAGGCGGCCTGGGGAGCCCCGCTCGACCCGCCCAACTTCCGCCGCAAGGTGCTGTCGACCCCTGGCTTCGTGGTGCCGGTCGGCGCCCGCGCGGCGCCCCGCGGCGGGGGGCGCCCCGCCGAGCTGTACCGGCGGGGCTCCGCGACGGCCCTGCACCCGCCGCTGTTGCGCCGCTCCGTGTGAACCCCGTGTGAATGACGCCACCGTCCCTCCCGGGATCATCTGCGATGATCGTCGGTGTGCATCCCGACGCCAGTAACGCAGGCATATTTCTCGTCGTCGTCGGTGGCGCCCTGTTCGCGCTGCTGGTGTGGGGCCGCCGCGTCGGCGGCGGTGTCGTGCGGGAGATCTGGGGTCGGCTGGGCCTTCTCCGCTGGATCATCGCGCCGATCGTCGTCGTGATCTTTTTCGATCTCGCCGACGGCGTCGTGAACCGGTGATCCACACAACCGGGAACCTCGAACAGCTCTCGAACAGCTGAAGAATCGACAGCCGTCCGGCCCGCGACACACGCTCGTCCCGCTCGGGTGCGCTCATTAGATTGTCAGCGGAACGTGTGATTCACTTCACCGCAAGCAACATTTTCGCTGTACCGGAAGCGACCATTTTGTGGCTATGCGCGGTCGATCGACCGACTAGTTATGCTCACTTCCAGTAACCCCGAAGCCGGATGAAAGGACCGCGGGTGACTGGTCAACCATGGCTGTGGACGCCGCCGCACCAGACGACGCGATCGACCGGCGTGGGACTCCTTCTCCGCTCCTACCGGCAGACGTTCGGGCTCACCCAGCAGCAACTCGCCGAACGGCTCGGCTTCGACCAGTCCTATGTCTCCAAGGTCGAAAGCGGCCGGCGGGCCATTCATGACATCTCCACACTGCGTCACATCGCCCGCCGGCTGTCGTTGTCCCCGGAGGATGTGGGCCTGGCCGCGGGCTCCCTGATCGAAAGCCGCCGGGACGCCGACCCCGCCGACCCGCTGGACGAACGGATCGCGGCCAGTCAGCGCACCTGGCGGCTGACGCGCGACTACCTCAACCACCACCGGATCAGCCTGGCCCGGGCCGCGGCCGGCCTGTACCCGCAGCCCTACCGGCTCGGCAACGGCCTGCTGGTCCGGCCCAACTGGATGTGGAACGAGCCGGTCGACCTCGCCGACATCGAACTGGCGTGGTCCGACACGCTCCCCGCGCCGACGGTGTCGGGAGCGGGCGCCGACACCGAGCACCTGCGCCCGCTGACCGACGGCGGGGCTGCCTTCGGGACGTACACCCGGGCCATGCGTGACCTCGACCGGCCCACGCTCTTCGAGAACCGCCTGAGCTTCCGCATGCTCGAGGCCATCCGCGCCGGGCAGCGCGGGCCGCGGCTGTCCTTCGGCCACACCACCTACTTCGACGCCCTCGACGTGTGCGAGTCGGTCGCCCACGAAACGGCCGCGGCCATGCTCGGCGGCGGGCTGTCCTGGCCGGCGCTGCCGTTCCGGCGCCGGATCGGCGACCCGTTCGACCTGTGCCAGCGGGTCGTCCTGCCGTCCATCAACACCCTGACCATCCGGCACGACCAGAGCCGGGCGAGCTTCATGCTGCACCGCCGCAGCGCCGGCTCGGTGGCGACCGCCGGCGGCGTCTACCACGTGCTGCCGGCGGGGGTGTTCCAGCCGTCCGGGATCTCCCCGGGCCACCACGAGACGGACTTCGACCTCTGGCGCAACATCATGCGGGAGCTGAGCGAGGAGCTGCTCGGCAACGCCGAACACGACGGCACCAGCTCCTGTCTGATCGACTACGACGGCGACGAGCCGTTCCGCTCCCTGCAGCGGGCCCGGCACTCCGGCTGTGTCCGCGCCTGGTGCTTCGGCATGGGCGTCGACGCGCTCACGCTCTTCGGCGAGATCCTCACGGTCGTGGTCGTGGACGCCGACGTCTTCGACTCACTGTTCAGCGGGATGGTCCCGGTCAACGCCGAGGGATCCGTGGTCACCACCGGTCCGCACCGGCAGGCGTCGGAGGGTATCCCGTTCACCCACGCGACTGTCCGCCGGCTGATCGAGCACGAACCGCTCGCGCCCTCGGCCGCGGCCTGTCTGGAGCTCGCATGGCGCCATCGCGGGACGCTGCTGCCCGGGTTGCGCATGCGGGCCGCGTCCTGAGGCCTCGTCGACATCGTGCGTGTTCTTGTCACCGGTGCGGCCGGTTTCGTCGGTGGGGCTGTCACCGACACCCTCGCCGCGGCCGGACACCAGGTGACCTCGCTCGTCCGCTCCGGACGGTCGTGCCCGCCGTTCGCGCCGGGAGTGGAGGTCGTCGCCGCCGACCTGGTGGACTTCCACGAGCTCGAGCTCGCCCGGCTCGACCGCGGCTTCGACGCGGTCTGCCATCTCGCCGCCCTGACCCGGGTACGCGAGTCCCGGTATGACCCGCTGCGGTACTTCGCGGTGAACGTGACGGGCACCGCGAACCTGCTGCGGCTGCTCGAACGCGGTACCAAGGCCGCCGGGACCGCGCCGGTCGTCGTCCTGGGGTCGACCTGCGCCGTCTACGGAACGCCGGAGATCCAGCCCATCCCGGAGAGCACGCCCCCGGCGCCGACCCACCCCTACGGGGCCTCCAAGCTCGCCGCCGAGCAGCTCGTCGTCCACCAGGCCGCGACCGGCGGGATCGGCGCGGTGGTGCTGCGCTCCTTCAACGTCGCGGGCGCCGCGGGCCGGCACGCCGACAACGACCAGAGCCGGATCATCCCGGCGGCGCTGGCGGTGGCCGCCGGGCGCTGCGAGTCCTTCGGCGTCAACGGGGACGGGGCGGTGATCCGCGAGTACGTACACGTGGCCGACATGGCCGAGGCGTACCTCGCGGCCCTGGACGCCGTCCGGCCCGGCCACAGCAGGATCTTCAACGTCGGTACCGGCCTCGGGGTCAGCGTCATCGACGTCCTCGACGCGGTGGAACGGGTCACCGGCCGCGCCGTACAACGGGTGCACCGCCCGCCGGCGGCGGAGCCGCCCGTGCTCGTGGCGGACAGCCGGCGCATCCGGGCGGAGCTGGGCTGGCAGGGCAGCCGCTCGACGATCGACCGGATCGTCGCCGACGCCTGGGACGCGGCGACCTCACGGGCGTCCACCACCGCCACGTCCAGGTGACCGCGCGTCCGGCGGCTTCGCCCGGCATCTCCCGGCCCACCGGTGTCCCCGGC
>NZ_CAAAFS010000097.1:0-14066 GCF_900634755.1 Protofrankia symbiont of Coriaria myrtifolia | reverse complement strand
CCCCTCGGCATCCCTGCCTCAGCCGGACTCAGCCGGACGGACCCATGGTGACAAATACATCATTACATCGCTACTTACAGCGACTCGTGGGGCGGGTTGCCGCGTTCCGGGGTCCCACGGCACCATGGACGGGCATCATGGACCTGCGGTAGGGCCATGGCGGCCCCTCCAGCGCCCGGTTCGGAGCTTCAACGTCGCGGCTTCGTGTCGAAGCTCGAGCGACACAGTCCGCTGGCCACCAACGTCCGGCGCCGGCCACAGACCCGTCGTCCTTGCGGCTATGACCCGTCGTCCTTGGACGAGACCGATGGTTCTCTCGAACCTGGACATAACGTAACCTCGCGGGCCTGGATGCGCACACGAAAAACACGGGGACACGAAAAATACGGGAACACGGCCTTCGGCGCGCCCGGAGGCATCCAGATCAGTGAAGGAGACGCCCGTGGGTCGTCCATATCATGTCTACGACTACGACGGGGAGCATCTGGGATCGTTCGCGACCTGGGACGCCGCGCACGACTGGGCCCACCTGCAGGCGGCGCTGGGCGGGGTGCTCGGGCCGCTGGAGGTCGAGGACCGCCGCAACCGGGTCGGCCGGCGGCTGTGGGCGGAACGCTGCGAGTTCACCCATTGGCAACAGATCGGGCAGGACTATGACATTGACGACATCGGTAGCATTCACGGATGTACCATGAGAAGTCCTGCCATGCTCACACTTGCCCCGCCTCAGCAACGACGACCTGTCTGACTCCGTTCATCCGTACCCGGACATCACCGCGGTGACACCCGGTCATCCGGATGGGCGGCCCCGTGACGTCATCCACCAACCATCCATCTGACCGGCGAAAGGCCCCACGCCCGGGTGCGGATGCCCGCACGAGGGCCCGCACAAGGCGGCCACGCATCACGAGCCACACGAACCACACGCACCACGAACCAGCAGCCAGCCATCGCAGGCACCCTCGGCACAGTCGACGCAGCAGGCATTCATGCTGGGCACTAAGCTGACCTACGCTGATCGGGGCAGGTCGCCCGCGCCGGAACCGACATCTGTCGGGCGGTCGCCACAGCCGACACCTGTCGGGCAGTCGCCGCAGCTGACGTCTGTCGGGCAGTCGCCACAGCCGCAGCGCCTTTGGGGGAGAGACACAGGGTGGACACACAGCCTGCGGGTGGTCAGCACCCCCGGCCGACACCTCGAGTAGTCGTCGGCATACTACGTGCTGTACGCGGCTGGCTCATAGCGGTCACCGGCGGTGTTCTGCTGTTCGGCTGTTATCTCGGTGTGTCCGCGGAGACCGACCCCGGCCGTCAGCTCCCCTACTTCGTCTCCGGTGGGCTCGGCGGACTCGCGCTCGTCTTCCTCGGCAGCGCGCTGCTGGTAGCCGACCAGATCGACGCCGCCGCCAAGGGACGGGGACGGCTCGACCGCCAGGTCGAGGAGCTGCACACGCTGATCGTCGCCGCGGCCTCAGTGCCGGCGCCCGCCGTCACGACGGTGGCGGATCAGGCGGCCGGCGGCCAGAACGACGGCGGCCTGTTCGCCGTGCCCGCCGGCCGGACCTACCACCGCCGCAGCTGCGAAATGATCGCCAGCAAGCCGGCGCAGCCGGTGGACTCCGCCCAGATCGCCGCCCGCGGCCTGACACCCTGCACGATCTGCGAACCAAAGATCGCCGCGTGAGACGAGCCTGCCGCGTCGGGCGCGGACCTGCTGTGCTCCCCGGGCCGGCGGCGGGCCGGAAACAGCATGACCGTGCCGCTGCCGCGCCCTGGGGGTGGGCCGGATGAGAAGCATCGATCTGGCATTCGCCGGGGTCTCCATCGGAGCGATCGCCGCGCTCTCCGGTATCGGCCTGCTGGTGACCTACCGGACCAACGGTGTCCTCAACATCGCCCAGGGTGGCATCGCTGCCCTGGTGGCCTACGTCTTCCGCGCGATGGTCGTCGACTGGCAGCTGCCGGTCCCGGTCGCGGCGCTGCTCTCCCTCGCGGTCGTCTCACCGCTGATCGGCATCGTGCTCGAACGGTTCGTCTTCCGCCCGCTGGCCCGCCGGCGCGCGTCCGCGGCCGAGTCGCTGGTGGCGAGCCTTGGCGTGCTCGTGCTCACCGTCGGGATGACAGCCGGGATCTGGGGTCTGGGGTCCCGTAACGACGCGCCGAGCCTGTTCCCGGAGCAGACGGTCGGGCTGCCCGGGGGCAGCCGCATCGGTGTCGACGCGCTCGCCGAGCTGGCTCTGGTCGTCGCCGTGTGCGTGACCCTCGGCCTGATCACGACCCGTACCCGTTTCGGCCGGCAGGTCCGGGCCGTCGTCGACGACCGCCGGCTCGCCGAGCTGTCCGCCATCCCGGCCGACAGGGTGGCCGCGGCCGGCTGGGCCGTCGGCACCACCCTCGCAGGCTTCACCGGCATCCTGCTCGCGCCCCGCCTGCAGCTCACCCCGTACGGGCTCACCCTGCTGGTACTGGAGACGTTCGCGGTGGTCGTGGCCGCCCGGCTGGCCAGCCTGCCGGGCGCGGTGCTCACCGCCCTGGCCATCGGCATCCTGCAGAGCGAGCTGAGCCAGTTCCAGGTGACGGGCGAGTTCAGCGCCCTGTATCTGGCCGTGCAGTCCAACCTGTTCGTGGCCGCGCTGCTGGTGCTGCTGCTGGTCCTCCCCCGGCTGCGCGAGCTCGGTGGGGACGCGGGCTCCACCGGCCGGTTCTCCAGCCGCGGCGCGCCGCAGACGTACCGGGCGAGCCTCACCGAGCAGCGCCGGGACGTCCTCGGCAAACTCGCCGGCGCCGTGCTGCTGGCGGCCCCGCTCACCTTCGCGCCCATCAACCTGCGCGACGCGTTCATCGTGCCGGCGCTCGCCCTGATCTTCCTGTCCCTGGTGATCGTCACCGGTTACAGCGGGCAGATCTCCCTTGGCGTCGCCGGCTACGCCGGACTCGGCGCGCTGCTGTCCGCCAAGCTCGCCGACGGCGACCTGTTCGGGCTGCCCGCGCTGCCGGCCCTTGCCGCCCCGCTGGTCGGCGCGCTGCTGGTCGCCCCGGTGGGCCTGCTCACCGGGTACCCCGCCATCCGGCGGCGCGGGCTGGCGCTCGCCCTCACCACGTTCGCGGTCGGGGCGGTGATGTCCCGCTTCGTCTTCCAGCAGCAGACGTTCGTCTCGGGACTGCACGTCGCGCCGCTGTCCGTCGCCGGGCACACGCTGTCCGACCGCTGGTTCTACGTGGTGGAGCTGCTCTGTCTGGGGCTCGGCCTGCTCGTCGTGCGCAACCTGCACGAAGGACGTCTCGGCCGGGCGCTGCTGGCCGTGCGTGACCACCCGGAGGGCGCGGCTGCGGTGGGCGTGGACGTGCGCAACCTCAAGCTGCTGTCCTTCACCGTCTCCGCCGCCGTGGCCGGGCTGGGCGGCGCCCTGCTGATGCTCAGCTACGCCTCGTTCGACGCGGACGCCTTCTCCCCGCTGAACAGCCTGCTCTGGTTCACCGCGGTCGTCGTGTTCGGCGCCGACAGCGCCGCGGGCGCGGTGGTCGCGGCCGGCTTCATCGTCACCATCGACACCCTCGCGCCGGCCGGCTCGGCCACCCTGGCCGTGGGCATCCTGGCGCTGAGCCTGGGCTGGCTGCCCGGCGGTCTCGCCTCCGCCGTCCGCCATCTGGTGACACGCCTCGGTCACCGGATCGTCGAGGACCTTACCGAACCGGGCCGGGCCGGGCTCGCGGGGACGGGCGCGGGCGCCGCACGGGCGGCTGCCGCGACGTCCGCCTCGGCAGCCGCCGCCGCCAGCATCGCCGCGTCCGGCAGGCTCGTCCTCCCCGCCTCGGCAGCGTCCGTCTCGCCCGCGGCATACCGGCAGCCGGCCGGTGACGGCGGATCCCCCGTCCTGACGCCCTTCGGGGAGGCGCTGCTCGTCCGGGTACGGCAGGTCGTACACACCTCCGGGAGGGACACCGTGAGCGGGGGGACGCAGTGAGCGGGGGGACGCAGTGAGCCGCGCGGAGCTCACCGGCCGCGGACTGGTGCGCCGCTATGGGGGGCTCACTGCGGTCGACAACGTCGACATCACCGTCGCGCCCGGCAAGGTCACCGGGCTGATCGGGCCGAACGGGGCCGGCAAGTCGACGCTGTTCAGCCTGCTCACCGGGGTGGAAAAGCCCGACAGCGGCAAGGTCTTCCTCGGCGGCCGCAACATCACCCGGATGCACCCGGACGTCCGCGCCCGCCACGGGCTCGTCCAGACCTTCCAGGTGCCGTCGCTGTTCACCAGCATGACGGTCATGGACAACCTGCTGGTGGGCGCCGAGAACAGGCATCGCGACTACATCGGCGGGCTGCTGGGGCACACGCCACACGGCAGTAGCCGCACCCGGCGGGTGATGACCCGCACCCTGGAGTCCCTCAACCTCACCGGCATCGCCGACACGACCACGGGAACGCTGCCGACCGGGGCGCTGCGCCTGGTCGAGCTCGCGCGTGCCCTGTGCACCCGGCCCGACGTCCTGCTGCTCGACGAGCCGGCCAGCGGGCTGGACGGGCAGGAGACCGAACGGCTCTCCGGGCTGCTGCGGCGGGTCGCCGGTGAGGGGGTCGGCATCCTGCTGGTGGATCACGACGTCGAACTGGTCTTCTCCGTCACCGACCAGGTGTACGCGATGGTGGGCGGGCGTATCGTCGCCGAGGGGACACCGGCTGCCGTCCGCGAGGATCCGACCGTACGGGCTGTCTATCTCGCGCAGGGGCCGCTGGCATGAGCGTTGAACTGGCACTGACCGGCGCACGCGCCGGTTACGGGACCATCGAGGTCCTGCACGGGCTCGACCTGGCGGTCCCCGCGGGGAAGGTCACCGCGCTGCTCGGGGTCAACGGCGCGGGCAAGAGCACCACGTTGCGGGTACTCGCCGGCGTGTTACCGCTGCGGTCGGGCTCCCTGACCTGGCAGGGCAGGACGATCACCAGAATGTCGGCCCTGGAGCGGGCCCGCTCGGGCCTGATGTTCGTCCCGGACGAACGCGCGGTGTTCGCCACCCTCACCGTGCGGGAGAACCTGCAGGTGGTGGTGGAGGCGATCGGGCAACGGGACATCTCCCCGGCGCTGGAGGCCTTCCCCCGGCTGCGCGAGCGGCTCGGCCAACGGGCCGGGACGCTCTCCGGCGGCGAACGGCGCATGCTCGCCCTGGCCCGTGCTCTGCTGGCCCGGCCCAGGGTGCTGCTGGTCGACGAGCTCTCCCTCGGCCTGTCACCCAAGGTCGCCGGTGAGCTGTTCACCTGGCTGGCGACGGTCGCGCTCGGCGGGACGACGGTGGTTCTCGCCGACCAGTACACCAACGACGCCCTCGGCCTCGCCGACATCGTCTACGTCCTGCACCGGGGCGAGTGCTCGTTCGTCGGGGATCCCGCGGAGCTGCACCCGGCCGTCTCCGCCGAGCCGGTCTGAGCCCCTCTCCCGGCCCCGGCGGTCACGCTCACCAGGGCCGGGCACAGGGCTCACACAGGTCTTTCCCGGGTTCTCACTCGGCCGGGTAGGGCAGGTTCGGGACGGTGAAGCAGTTGGTGTTCATGTCCCTGACCTGGGTCACCCAACCCCCCTTGCCGCCGTTCGCCGAGATCTCCCAGCGGGCGACGTTGATGCAGTTCCGGTCGGTCTCCGGGGGGGTCGCGAGCTTGGTGAAATTGCGTGGAGTGAGAAGACCATCACCGTCGTAATCCTGCGGGCGGTTCAGGAACTGTTCGACGCACACCCGGGTGACGTTCGCGCCGCACGACCTGATCGCGTCGGTGAGCCACTGGGCGGACGCGTAGCCCTCGAGGGTCCAGATACTCAGTTTGCCCTCGCGCGCGGGCTGGTATTTCGCCATGTCCGCCCGGAACCTGGCCACCGCCGGGTAGTTCGTGTCGTTGTAGTTGCGGGTCGAACTGGTCGCGTAGGTGGCGTCACGGCAGTTGGGGGTGTCCGCGAAGGCCTGGCCGAAGGTGTCGGTCCACCCCTGCGACGTGGTCATCTTCGCCTTGACCGTCAGCCCCTGGGCCTGCATCGACTTGCACAGGGCCAGGTTGCCGTTGTCCTCCATCGCATCGAAGATCACATCGACCCCGCGGGCCTTCAGGTCCAGCACGGCCGCGTCGAAGTTCGGGGCAAAGTAATTGATCTCTTTTTCGACGACCGTGTAGCCCTCCCTGCGCAGGCCGTCGGCAACCGACTGCGCGTAACGCTGGGACGGCGCGACGTTGTAATAGACCACGCCCGCGACCCTGGTGCTCAGGTTCTCCTTGAGCCACCGGTAGTTCTCGGTGCCGGCGTAGAGGTTCCCGTCGTAGCCGGGCTGCCTGCCGTCACGCGGATAGTAACTACCGTAGATCGAATACAGGTGCGGGTACTGGTCGTAGGCGCTGCTGGTCGGCTGGCCACCGACATCCGGCACACCCTTGGAGTTCAGGTACTGTGCCCCGGCGTAGTCGAACGCTGACACCCCGGCCAGCGCGAAGACCTTCTCGTCGTCGACGAGCTTGCGCGCACAGGCTGTGTTGTCGGGCCCGCTGCCGTGGTCATCACACTGAACGAGCGTGACCTTGCGGCCGTTCACACCGCCGGCGGCGTTGAGCGCGTCGAAGTAGGCCTTCGCGCCGTACAGGGAGGTGGAGAAGGTCTCCGACCCCAGCGGGCTGGTCAGACCGACGATCACACCAACTTTGACGTCGTTCGTGGTCACCCCGGTATCCGACGCCGTGTTGGCCCCGGTGTTGGCCTGAGTGGGACCGCTCGGCGGTGCGCTCGACTCGTCCACCCTGCTTCCGCAGGCCGAAAGCACGAGCGCGGACAGCGCGGCAATGATGACGAGCAACCTCGCTCGCATAGGCATGCTCTCCCCGGGATCGTTGGTTACCCAAGACGCTATTGCGCCAACTGGGCCCCCGCGCGTCGTACTGCCGACAGGAGGTCACAGCGTTTCCCGGCCGTCGACGCAACGTTGGGAAACGTCCATCCGGGCGGCGTGCCCGGACAGCGGATCCGCGCCGTCACCATCGGGGCCGTCCACCCGGCCGGCTCCCCGGATCAACGGCCCCTGGCGTGTCACAGAAACCGGCGCCACCATCGCCGGCGCGAGGCCGAAGGGACCGGCTGCGGCACCTGGGTGTCCCGCTCTCCCACGGTCTCGTCCGGGCCACCCTCGGCAGGCTCCGGGGCGTCCCTGGCGGCCGCGGCAGCTGGCACCGCGTCGCCCGGGGTCGTGTCGCCCGGGGCTTCGCCGCCGGATGCCGCGCTGCCAGGGGCCGCGCTGCCAGGGGCCGCGGCGGCAGGGGCCGCGGCGGCAGGCGCCCGGCTCCCGGATGCGTCGGCGTCGGCGTCGGCGTCTTTCCCACCGGTTGTCTCCGGAACGGACGCCGGCACGGCCTCGGATGGCTCCTGGTCGTCGGCGGCCACGGGCGGGGTGGCCGCGACGGGTTCGGGAGCCTCGGCGGACGCGCCGGCATCCGCCACGATCTGGTCCGCCTCCACGACCTCAGCCACCTGCGCGACCGGAGTGACCGTGGCCGTCCCGTCCGCCGTGGCCTCCTCGACGGCGGGCCGCGTGTCGGCGGACGCGGGTTCCTCGGCAACCGGTGCCGTGACCGCCGTGGCTGGCTCGGCCGCCTCGACCGGGCTGGCTTCCTCGGCAGGCGCGGCTCCGTCGCTGACGGAGATCGGCGTCCGGACGGCTTCCCCTTCCTCGTCCTCCGGTTCCGCGTCCTCCGGTTCCTCGTCCCGCGGCGGTGCCGGTTCCGTGAGCGCGACCGGACCGGCATCCGGACGCTCGTCGGGCCCGGAGCCGGACGCGGCCGGTTCACTCTCCTGGGAGCCCGACCGGGCCTGGTCGTCCGGCTGTGCCGGGGCGGATGCGTCGTCCGGCTGCGCCGGGACAGATTTGGGGTAGGCGTCGTGCTGCGGCAGCAGGCGGTTGACGATGCGGCCGTTCGGGCCCGGTGCACGGTGCAGACGGCCCTTGTCCGACAGACGCCGACAGACCTGGTTCACGGTCTGGCGGCGCGCCTGGAGCGCTTCCGCCAACTGCCCATCATCCAGGCCGGCCGGAGCCTTTGCCAGCCGCTCAAGAATGCGGTCCGCAACAGTAGACACGAACATGAACACTATACGCCATCGACGGTGGGGTTGCAAACAGGGTGGCTCCGCCTCACCGTCCGTCGTCCGACCGTAGTGTGTCCGGCGCTTCCCGCAGGCGACCGACGCGAAACCGGCGACGACGCGGCCGACCGGGGCTCCGCCGGCCAGCGGTGGGCGCTGGCCGCGGGACGGCAGTGGATATCAGCCGCGAAACGGCAGTGGATGCTGGCGCGGGGCGGCGGTGGACATTGGCCGCGGGGCGGCCGGTGGACATGGCCGCGGGCGGCTGGCGTACATGGGCCGCGGGGCGGCTGGCGGACGTTAGCCCCAGGCCGTCAGGGGAATGGCCTTGACCGACAAGACCGGCCGCCATGGCCCGTCCTTTGCGATCGGGGATCGGCCGGCGAGACCCCGAGAGCTCTGATCCGGTCAGGAGGATGCAGCGATGACGCAGCCGATCCCGGAGGGTGACAACAGCGCCGACAACGGCTATCTGGACAGCGGCTATCCCGACAAAGACTATCCCGACAGCGGCTACGTCCACACGCACGGAAGCCCGCTTGAACAGTCCGAAAGCCTCGACAGCGACGGCTTGGGCTCGACCGACCGCGGTTTCGACCCGCTTGATGACGGCTGGGATCCGCCGGACCGCTTCGGCCCGGGTGAACGCTTCGGCACGACCGCCCAGGAACAACGTGCCGGCGAGTCGCTGGACTCGCTGCTCGCCCAGGAACAGCCCGAGCCGGATCCGTACGACGAGGCGGCCCGGCTGGAGTCCGGTGAGGTCCTGGAGTTCGACGTGTACTCCTCGGCCGACGTGTACTCCTCGGCCGATGACGCCGTCGAGCGGCCGGCCGCCCTTGACGGCGACGGAGAGCCGGACGACGCGCCGACCCTGCTCACCGACGACGAGGGCGTACGGACGGTGACAACGGCCGAACTTGTCGTACACGGGCCTGTCGGGGGCCACGCCCGCGGCCGCGACGGGGCCAGGCCGGCAGGCGCGCCGGAGGAGGATGCCGTCCACATCCGTACCACGGAGTGACCCCAAAGGTGACCTCAAAGGTGGCTCCAAAGCAACTTCGGAGTGATGCCGGAGTACTCCCGGAACGGTCCGCGACGCGCGACGACCGCGGCAGCCCGGAGCCCCACCCTGGCACGACACGCCGAACCGGAGAGATCGACATAGGCTTTTGCCCCGACTAGGTCCTTTGGCACTCATTGGGGGAGAATGTCCGAAAACATCGTCGCGACAGAACAGGCGTACAATTAGTAAGACTATAAATACCTTGAGTCACATCACTGACAGAAACCCCCTGGGCGAGGAGGAGCGATGACAGGTCCGATCGACCCGCTCGCCCGGCACGGCGCAGGCACCGGCGGCGCCCGGGTACGGGAACAGGACGACCACCCCCACACCGGGCCGATTCCCCCGATGTCGGCGTCCCAGGCGCCGGTTCCCGCGGACGACACGCCCGGATACGAGGGCCTGGCGACGTTCTGCCACCGCCCGTGGATGCCGACGCTCGACGATCTCGCGGCCCACCGCCCGGACGTCGCGGTGATCGGCGCGCCGTTCGACATCGGGACCACGCACCGGCCGGGTGCCCGCTTCGGCCCGCGGGCCCTGCGCGCGCTCGCCTACGAGCCCGGCACCTACCATCTCGACCTCGGCGTCGAGATCTTCGACTGGCTGGACGTGGTGGACGCCGGGGACGCCCGTTGCCCGATCGGGCAGACCGAGGCGTCGCACCGCAACATCCGCGCGAAGGTCGGCGGCGTGGCCGGCCTCGGGATCATCCCTGTGATCATCGGCGGTGACCACTCCATCACCTGGCCGGCGGCGTCCGGAGTCGCCGAAGCGGTCGGCTGGGGGGAGCTCGGCCTGCTGCACTTCGACGCGCACGCCGACACCGCCGATATCGTCGACGGCAACCTCGCCTCGCACGGGACGCCGATGCGCCGGCTGATCGAGTCCGGGGCGGTACGCGGGCGCAACTTCGTCCAGGTGGGGCTACGCGGCTACTGGCCCCCACCAGACGTGTTCGACTGGATGCGCAAGCAGGACATGCGCTGGCACCTGATGGACGAGGTCTGGGAACGCGGCTCACCCGCGGTCGTCACCGACGCGATCGCCCGGGCCGTGGACGGCTGCCGGGCGCTGTACCTGTCCGTGGACATCGACGTGCTCGACCCCGGCTTCGCGCCCGGCACCGGCACGCCGGAACCCGGCGGGATGACCCCCGCGGACCTGCTGCGCGCCGTCCGGCGGATCGCCCTGGACACCCCGCTGGTCGCCGCGGACATCGTGGAGGTCGCACCCCCCTACGACCATGCCGACAGCACCGTCAACAACGCCCACCGGATCGCCCTCGAGGTGTTCGCCGCCCTCGCCCACCGCCGGCGCGCCGCCGCCGGCGAAACCCCCGGCCTGCCCGGCCACGACCCACACGCGCAGCGTCCGTGACCACGGGGCTGGCTGCGGGGCACCCCGTGCCCGCGCCTCTCGCACATCCCGCGCCCGCGCCTCTCGCACATCCCGCGCCCGCGCGTTCCGTTCCCGCGCCACCTGACAACCGCGAGGCTCCCGAGGAGCGCGCGGCCGGCCGCCAGGGACGCGGTCCGGTCACGCGGTTACCGCGCTGCCCGCGCGCCCGGTGACCGCGCGGCCCAGCACGTAGCAGGCGATCGCCGCGGTGGCGGCGACGTTGAGGGAGTCCACGCCGTGCGCCATCGGGATCCGCACCCGGACGGTGGCCACGCCCAGGGCGTCCCGGGTCAGCCCCGGGCCCTCCGAGCCGAGCAGCAGGGCCAGCCGGTCGTACGAGCTCACCGCGAGCTCGTCCAGCGGCACGGCGGTGGCCGACGGCGTGAGCGCGACCAGCATGAAACCGTGCTTCACCAGCAGGGACAACGCCGCCGGCCACGGGTCGAGACGGGCATACGGGACGGCGAACACCTCCCCCATCGACACCCGCACCGACCGCCGGTACAGCGGGTCGGCGCACGACGGGCTGAGCAGGACCGCGTCCATCCCGAGCCCGGCCGCCGAGCGGAAGATCGCGCCCAGGTTGGTGTGGCTGACGATGTCCTCGCAGACCAGTACCCGCCGCGCCGTGGCCAGCACGTCCGCCGCCGGGGCCGGCGGGCGGCGGCACATCGACGCGAGCGCCCCGCGGTGCACCTGGAACCCGGTGATCGTGGCGAGCACGTCCGGGCCTGCGAGGTAGACCGGGACGCCCGGCTCCAGATCGGCCGGGACGGTCGCGACCTTCGCCGGCCCCACCAGCAACGATCGCGGACGGTAACCAGCCCGCCGGGCCCGTTCGATGACCATCTCGCCCTCGGCGATGAACAGGCCCTCGGCCGGCTCCCGCCGCCGCCGCAGAGCCACGTCGGTCAACCCCACATAGTCACGGACCCGCTCATCCGCCGGATCGTCGATCTCTATAACGTCCAACCCGCTCCCATCTCCCGACTTCAGCTCCCCACCGGCCCGCGCGTCCGACCGATCCGCGCGTTCCGCGAGGCGCACAGGCCCATCCCACTCCCGGAGCATCCATGACACCCGGGACGACGCACACGGCGGCCATACCCGACATGACAGTCACATCCGCCACCGCGAACGGCCCGCATCCGTCATGGCGGGTTGCCATGGCGGGTTGCCATGGCGGGCTGCCCGCGTCCGTCGCGGCGGTGCCACGGCGGACGACACCGTGCCGACGCCGCGGTGAAACCGTCGGGCGGCGTCGGCGCGGCAGAATCGGCCCATGACCGCGCCTGTCCCGGCCTCCGTCCCGCAGCCGGTCGACCTGCTCGTCCGCGGTGCCGAACTGGTGGCGACCATGGACGACCGCCGCCGGGAGCTGCCCGGCGGCTGGGTGGCGGTGACCGACGGCCTGGTCAGCGCGGTCGGGGCGGCCGGTGACCCGCCCCCGCCGGCCCGGCGCACGCTGGCTGCGACCGGTTGCCTGGTCACCCCGGGCCTGGTGAACACCCACCATCACATCTTCCAGAACCTCACCCGGTCGTATGCGCCGTCGGTGTCCGGTTCGCTGTTCGCCTGGCTGCGCACGCTCTACCCGCTGTGGGCGCGCCTGGACGAGGAGGCGGTGTACGTCTCCGCCCACGTCGGCCTGACCGAGCTCGCGCTGGGCGGCTGCACGACCACCACCGACCACCTGTACGTCCACCCGCGCGGCGGCGGGGACCTGATCGCGGCCGAGATCGCCGCCGCCCGCGAACTCGGGATGCGCTTCCACCCGACCCGCGGATCGATGTCACTGTCGGTGAAGGATGGCGGGCTGCCGCCGGACTCCGTCGTGCAGGATCCCGACGACATCCTCGCGGACTCGGCGGCCCTCGTCGCCGCCCACCACGACCCCGCCCACGGCGCGATGGTGCGGATCGCGTTGGCACCCTGCTCACCGTTCTCCGTCAGCCCCGAGCTGATGTGGGCCACCGCAGAGCTCGCCGAGAAGCTGGACGTGCGGCTGCACACCCATCTCGCCGAGGACCCGCAGGAGGACGACTACTGCCTGGCGGCCTACGGCCGGCGCCCGGTCGAGCACTTCCAGGACCTGGGCTGGGGTGGCGACCGCGCCTGGGTCGCCCACTGCATCCACCCGAACGCCGCCGAGGTGGCCCGGCTCGGGGCCTGGGGCACCGGGGTCGCCCACTGCCCGAGCAGCAACATGATCCTCGGCGGCGGGCTGGCGCCGGTCGCGCAACTGCGGGCCGCCGGCGTGCCGGTCGGGCTCGGCTGCGACGGCTCGTCGTCCGCGGACGCCGCCTCGCTGTGGCTGGAGGCGCGCACGGCGATGCTGCTCGGACGGCTGCGCGGCGGGGCGTCCGCGATGTCCGCCCGGGACGCGTTGGAGATCGCCACCCGCGGTGGCGCGGCCTGCCTCGGCCGGGCCGGCGAGCTCGGTGAGCTGTCCGTCGGCGCGGTCGGTGACCTGGTCGTCTGGCCGCTGGACGGGATCGCCTTCGCCGGCGCCCTGTCCGACCCGGTGGAGGCGTGGCTGCGCTGCGGCCCGGTAGCCGCCCGGCACACCGTCGTCGCCGGCGCAACCGTGGTGGAGGATGCCGCCCCCGTCCACCACGGCCTCGACGACATGCTCCGCCGCCACCGCACGATCGCCACCGCCATCCAGCAAAACCCCTGACCGGCGTCCCGCTCTGGCCCCACAATCCCAGTATCCGGCGCCGGCACCGCGCCGGATACGCCGGCGACCGCTGAACCGGCACGTTCCGTTCACGATGTTCACGGCGGCGCTCAGGGGCCGGCCTCGGAGGCCGGACGGCTTTATCGGAAATCGGACCATCTGGTATAAAAAGAGCAAAATGACCTTGGTTACAGCAGTGCGCCCAGGCCGTGACCGGTTCGCCCGGTCGACATCCGCGCTCGCGGGGCAGAATCTCATCCGGGAGGTGGACAGTGCATCCGGTCATCGAGACGAAGCGTTCGGAGATCGAAACCCTGTGTCAGCGACTCGAGGTTCGACGTCTCGACGTGTTCGGGTCCGCCGTCGGGGACTCGTTCGACGTGGGCTCCAGCGACGTCAACGTACTGGTCGAGTTCGATGACGCACAGGCGGGGTTCGACTATTTCGGCAGCTGTTTCGACCTGAAGGAAGGCCTGGAACGGCTACTGGGACGCGCGGTCGACGTCGTCAGCGTCACGAACATCCGCAACCCCTACTTCCGCGACCAGGTTATGCGTACCAGGCAGTCCCTGTATGCGGCCTGACCCCCGAAAATACCTGTGGGACGCGGTGCACGCGGCCGGTCTTGCCCGCGGTTTCGCGCAGGGACAGTCGTTGGCGGACTATTTGTCGAACGCAATGCTCCGCGCGGCCGTCGAGCGCCAGTTCGAGATCATCGAAGAGGCGCTGAACCAACTGTCCAAGGCCGCCCCCATACCCGAGCTACCTCGTATCGTCGCCTTTCGGAACATCCTCATCCACGGTTACG
>NZ_CAAAFS010000096.1:0-31795 GCF_900634755.1 Protofrankia symbiont of Coriaria myrtifolia | reverse complement strand
GGGTGGGCTCACCGAGGCGGCCCGGGAGGCGCTGCGGGCCGGGCAGGTGCTGATGGGCAGCCGGCGGCAGTTGGGGCTGGTACCCGCCGATGTGGGGGGCCGTCGGGTCGAGTGGCCCACGCCGTTGGTGCCGGCGCTGCCGGGGCTGCTCGCCGAGCACGCCGGCGCCCGCGTGTGCTGCCTGGCCAGCGGCGACCCGATGTTCTTCGGCCTGGGCACGACGCTGGTGCGGCTGCTCGGCGCGCGGCGGGTGCGGGTGCTGCCCCATCCGTCCTCGGTGTCGCTCGCCTGCGCCCGGCTCGGCTGGGCGATGGACGCCGTCGACGTGGTGAGCCTGGTCGGGCGTCCGCTCAGCGCCGTGCACCCGGCCGTGCAGCCCGGCCGCCGGCTGATCGTGCTGTGCGCGGACGGCCACGGCCCGGCGGCGCTCGCCGGCCTGCTGGTGGGCCGCGGCTACGGCGGCAGCCCGTTCACCGTCCTGGAGAACCTCGGTGCGGACGACGAGCGCGCCCGCGCCGGCACCGCCGCGTCCTGGTGCGGCAGTGACGAGCCCGGCGGCGGGCAGCACAGCGGGAAGCGCGGCGACGGGGTGGCCGACCTGAACCTGGTCGCCGTGGAATGCGTGCCCGGGCCCGACGCCGACCATCTGCCTCGGACGGCCGGCCTGCCCGACGGCGCGTTCGAGCACGACGGCCAGCTCACCAAGCGGGAGGTGCGGGCGGTCACGCTCGCCAGGCTCGGCCCGGCCCCGGGCCAGCTCCTGTGGGACGTGGGCGCGGGCTCCGGCAGCATCGCGATCGAGTGGATGCGCACGCATCCGGCGTGCCGGGCGGTCGCCGTGGAGCCCCAGCCCGACCGGGTCGCGCGGATCCTGCGCAACGCGGACGCGCTGGGCGCCCCTGGCCTGCGTGTCGTCGGCTCCCCTGCCCCCGCGGCGCTCGCCGGCCTGCCCACACCGGACGCCGTGTTCGTCGGCGGCGGGCTCACGACCGCCGGTGTGCTCGAGCGCTGCTGGGCCGCGCTCCCGCCGGGCGGCCGACTGGTGGCCAACGCGGTCACCGTCGAGTCGGAGGCCGTGCTGGCCGGCTGGCACGCCAGCCACGGCGGCGACCTCGTCCGGCTGGCGGTGGCCCGCGCCGCGCCGGTCGGCGGTTTCACCGGCTGGCGGCCGATGCTGCCGGTCACCCAGTGGTCCGTGACCAAGACCGCCGGCCCCGCCGGCCCCGCGCCGGGGAGGCAGCCGGCCCCGGAACACAACAACAGTCCAGATACGACACAATCGCAGCCGTGACACTCACCACCGGACGCGCAGCCGTTGTCCCGGACCTGCTGGCTGTGGCGGACACCCGCTGCCGATCTGCCTCACCGGGCCACGGCTGGCTCACCGGGTGGCTCCCGACCGCGCAGGGCGGCCGGTGAGCGACTACGTCCGTGACGGCGCCGAGATCTACCGCCGCTCGTTCGCCACGATCCGGGCCGAGGCGAACCTCACCGGCCTGCCCGACGGCGTCGCCCGCACCGCCGTCCGGATGATCCATTCCTGTGGAATGGTCGATCTGGTGGCCGACCTGGCCTACTCACCCGGCGTGGTGAACGCGGCCAGAGCCGCGTTGCTCGCGGGAGCACCTGTCCTGTGCGACACCCGGATGGTCGCCGCGGGCGTCACCCGCGCCCGGCTGCCCGCGGACAACCCGGTGATCTGCACGCTGTCCGACTCCCGGGTACCGGGCCTCGCCCACCAGCTCGCCACGACCCGCACCGCCGCCGCGGTGGACCTCTGGCGGGACCGTCTCGACGGCGCTGTGGTCGCCGTGGGCAACGCCCCGACAGCGCTGTTCCGGCTGCTCGAGCTCGTCGAGTCCGGCGCCGGCCGGCCCGCGGCGGTGATCGGCGTCCCGGTCGGGTTCATCGGAGCCGCCGAGTCGAAACGGGCCCTGGCGGAGCATCCCAGCAGGCTGGAGCACCTCGTCGTGCACGGCCGCCGCGGCGGCAGCGCCATGGCCGCGGCGGCCGTCAACGCGATCGCGAGCGAGAACGAATGACCACGCCAGCCGAACGCCGTACCGGACGAGTGCCAAGCCGGCCGGTCCGACGCCCCGACACCGGCTGACCGGGCCAACCAGTCCGGCTGGGCGGCCAGGTCGGGGACCCTCGGCGACAACCGGCGGACGGTCGTCACCCCGCGTCTTCATCCGATGTCGTCACCCGGTGCATGACCGGTCGGTCGCCCCGACCAGTCGGGTGAGCCAGGCGACGGCGTCCTCGACGGTGGCCACGGCCGGCGTGCCGGGCGGCAGCGGCGGCCGGTCCACCATCAGCACCGGCAGGCCCAGGTGACGCGCGGCGACCAGTTTCGCCGCGGTCAGCAGGCCGCCGCTGTTCTTGGTGACGACGACGTCGATCCGATGCCCGCGCATCAGCGCCGTCTCCCCCTCTACCGTGAACGGGCCACGTTCGAGCAGGACGTCCATCCGCGCCGGCATCGGGGGTGACGGCGCCTCGATCGAACGCAGGAGGAACCAGTGCCGATCCGATCCGGCGAACGCGGCGATCCCGGACCGGCCCGTGGTCAGGAACACCCGCTCCCCGAAGCCGCCCAGGGCGGCCGCGGCGGCGGCCAGCGACGGCACCCGGTGCCAGTCGTCGCCATCCGTCTCCGGCCAGCCCGGCCGGCGCACGACCAGCAGCGGCACCGCGGCCGCCTTACTCCCTGTAATCGCAGCGGAGGTCATCAGCGCGGCGTAGGGATGGGTCGCGTCGATCACCGCGGCGATCCCGGCATCCCGCAGGTAGGACGTGAGGCCGTCCACGCCGCCGAACCCGCCCACCCGGATCTGTGCCGCCGTGGGCAGGGCGGGCGCGGCCACCCGGCCCGCGATCGAGTAGACCACCTCCACGCCGGGCAGTTCGGCCAGCTTCTCCGTGAGCCGCCGGCCCTCCGCGGTGCCACCGAGCACCAGCACCCGCCCGCTCATCGCCGGCCCGCCCGTCCTGACCTGGTAAGACGGCCAGGCCTGGCGGGACGGCTACGAGCGGGACGGCTACGAGCGGGACGGCTATGAGCGGGACGGAGCCCGCCGGGCGCCGTGGGAGCCGCCAGGCCGGCGAGCTGCGCTACGGCTGGACGACCGGCGCCTGCGCCACGGCCGCGGCCACCGCCGCCTACACCGCGCTGCTCACCGGTGAGTTCCCCGACCCGGTGACGATCACCCTGCCGGGTGGTCAGCGGCCGGCCTTCGCCCTGGCCCGGGAGGAGCTGACGTCCGGCGCCGCCACCGCCGCCGTCGTCAAGGACGCCGGTGACGACCCAGACGTCACCCACGGTGCCCTCGTGCACGCCCGCGTCCGACCGGCCGCGCCCCGGGCCGGTGTGGTGTTCCGCGCCGGCCCGGGAGTCGGCACGGTCACCCGGCCCGGCCTGCCGCTGGCCGTCGGCGAGCCGGCCATCAACCCGGTGCCGCGACGGATGATGCGTGCCGCGATGGCGGTGGTCGCCGCCGCCCACACCAACATCGCCAACACCAACACCGCCAACACCGTCCACGGCAACACCGCCCACGGCGACACGGACGGTGCCGTGGACGTCGACGTGGAGATCACGATCGGGGTCGACAACGGGGCCGAGATCGCGCGACACACCTGGAACCCGCGGCTGGGCATCATCGGCGGCCTGTCGATCCTCGGCACCACCGGCATCGTCGTGCCCTACTCCTGCTCGGCGTGGATCGACAGCATCCGGCGCGGCATCGACGTGGCCCGCGCCGCCGGCCACCGGCATGTCGCGGCCTGCACCGGCAGCACCTCCGAGGAGGTGGCCCGCCGGCTGCACGGCCTGCCCGACGACGCACTGCTCGACATGGGCGACTTCGCCGGCGCCGTACTGAAGTACCTGCGCCGCCACCCGATCCCGCACCTGACCATCGTCGGCGGCGTCGGCAAGCTCGCCAAGCTCGCCGCCGGTCATCTCGACCTGCACTCCGGGCGCTCCCAGGTCGACCTGGCCGCCCTCGCGGCGCTGGCCCGCGCCGCCGGCGGCGACGCGGAACTCGCCAGGCGAGTCGAGACGGCGAACACCGCGCTGGGCGCGCTGCGGGCCTGCCTGGCCGCCGGCGTCCCGCTCGGCGACCTCATCGCGGCGGACGCCTGCCGCACCGCGCTCGACGTGCTGCGCGGGGCGGCCGTGCGGGTCGAGGTGATCGTCATCGACCGGGCCGGGACGGTGATAGGTCACGCTGGCGCCAAGGACACCGGCAACGGTACATGACACCGTCCCTCCGGCAGGTGGCTCCGCTGCCGAACGGGCGGTTACGGCCATGGCCGTTCAGGCGTCCACGGTGCGCCGTCAGGCCGCCGGCGGCGGCAACAGCTCCCGGAAGGCCAGCATCCCGCCCGGGGTGAGCTCGAGCAGCGGTATCGGCTTCCCCGTCGGGCTTCCGGCGTTGTCGAAGGAGAGGTAGCCGCTGGCCCCGGCGACCTTCAGGCTGCCGTGCAACCGGTTCAGGGTCTGCTCGACATCGGCCGGGGTGACCTGGAGATGGCCGCCGATGGCCGCCTGCCTGATCGCGGTGACGGCCACCAGGACGGCATCGTGCGACATTATCACCTCACCGTCGTCCAGCGACTCGTTGGGGAAACTCCGGTGGAAAACGCCGGCGGGGTCCTGAAATCGAGCGACTGTCGTCCGGTTGAAGAAGGAACCGCTGTCCGGGGCCTGCCAGGCGCCCGGATGCGCGAGCGCGGTGAACATGACACTGATGTTCGCGGCCAGCGCCTGGTCGAGCGACCTGTCGCCCTCAAGGCCGGTGGTGTCGTCACCGGTCAGCACCGTGATGTGGTCATCCCCGCAGTTACGCCTGGCCAGTACCTTGAGGAAGTCCTTGAGTTCCGAGGACCGGCCGGCGAAATACACGATACCGGGTCGTTCGTTGCAGATGTTCGGCAGCATCTGGACAAATGTCGTGGCCGTCGCGCCCAGTTTCGAATTGTATTGTTCGACCTGACCGACAAGATGGTTCACCGTGTCCGGATACCTGCTGCTGAAGGTGTCGGCAAGGGTCCTGGGGTAGAGATCGTCGGGATTCGTGTCCTGGACCAGCATCGCCCGGTTGCCCGTCCTTCGCGCGTGGTCGATGACGGCTGCCACCTCGACGTGGTTCGGCGGGGCGACCCGCCGCAGCGTCGGGATCTCCACCAGGTCGTCCGACGTCATGGTGGCGCTGATCTGCGGAATGCCCAGCTCCCCGAGCCGGCGGATCGCGTCTCGAGTGGCGCCCAGGCTCGGCCCGAGGCCGGCCGTCGCCACCAGACGGTCCTTCCCGGCGACACGTTTCGCGAGAGCGTCGACGACCGGCTCCCACCTGGCGCCGTCGGTGCCCGTGTTGGCCAGCAGCAGCCGGATCAGCGGCTGCTCGGTCGCGGTGTCGTGGTTGGCGGCGTACTGGGCGGCGAACGCTCCTTCCAGGTCACGCCGGATCGACCGCACGTCGGAGACGTCCGTACCGTCGAGCCGCAGCGGGAAGACGTAGGCGACGGACACGCTCACCCGGTCGTGCCGCTTCGCGACCCAGTCGTTTTCTTCTCTGATCGCTTTTTCGACGTCCCCGAGCTCCCGAGCTCCCGAGCGAAAATGTAACCGCCGTCGGTGACCCCGACACATTCGCCGTCGTGACGCACCACACCCGCACCGCAGTCATCCGACAGCACCGGCGGCACGAAGACAAAAGCGAGCACCCCGAGCAGAACTACCAGGGCGGCCCCCAGCAGGATGAACGTGCGGCGCCGCCGCGTCCTGATCACGGGCGGGGTGATGACACCGGGCTCCGGCTCGTGACGCTGGAAGCGTCGCCGCCAACGGGGTCGGCTGTTGTTGGGCATGGTCGCGGATCACACCTCCGGGTCAGTGCGGTCGGCCGGTCGTTCGCCGCGCTGATATCGCCACGCCAGATTCAGCAGAAAATTGTAGGCATGCTCGTATTCCGGAACCACGGCCAACGCGTTGAGAGCGCCCGGAATCTGGGCTTCGTGAAGTACGGACTCGTGGGCGGACGGCTCGGTGGCCAGCCAACGGGCCAGTACGAGGCGAGCGACATGGACGTCCGGTCCCCCGCGCCACCACGGCCCCAGTTCCTCCATGGGATTGGACGTGGCCAGCGCGGCCATGGCCGTCGGCGACAGCGGTGCCCGGGTAATCCCGGCCAGCTCGTTCCACCACTGGTGGCCGTCCCACCGCCCGTCGGGCGATATCGTCGCCAGGCTGGCCCGTACATGCTCCACGACCGGGGTCAGCTCATCGATGGCGAGTTCGTGGTAAAGCGCCGCCGTCACATGTCCCGGGCCGCCGCCCGGTCGAGGCTGCCGGTAATGGTCCCGCATCCGACGGTGGACGTTCCGCCAGCTGTCCCGGTCGTCATCGGGACGGGCGCGCAGGTCCTGCAACAACAGGCGCCGCAGCACCGGGCGGAGCACCGGCCTGCCGGCGGTCTCCCGCGTGCACATGTTCTCCTGAAGATTCTGTAACAGGGCCTGCCGATGCTGGATATCGGACGTCCGGCCCAGCGCCGCATGTATCGAACTGGGCTCGATACCCTGTGGTGCGGCACAGGTGACCAGCATCTTCCGCTGGAGCTCCGTGAAAGGGGCGAGCCAGTGGTCCAGAGCATCCCTGCCGAGCGTGCGGCGCGCGGCGCCGGGCCCGCGCTCCCCGCTTTCGATTTCCAACAGGCAGCGGCTGTTCTCCTCCGCCTGTTCCGGTGGACGCCGACGGGCGACGATCCGTAACCCTCGCAGAACATGGCTGGCCGTTCCTGGATGACCGTCGGTGACGCGATGGAGGTCCGTTGCCAGCCGGCGCCACCGGTCGGGCAGGTCTGCGCGTCTGACCAGCAGGCTGACGTCGTTCGCCGTGAGGTCGGGTAATTCCACCGATACCACCATGACCCCGCTTCGTGCGCGTCCGCGCGCCGGCCGCGGGCCCAGTCCGCGTAACCCGCCGCGTCGAGCGGGCGTATCCGGCCCCCCGGGGTGCCGTCGCGGACCGGGTTCCACCCCCGGCTGGCTGCGATCACGACCAGTGGATCGCAGGTGCCGGCGCCCTCCGAAGCCCGTTGATGGCGTTCCTCCACGAGCAGGTGAAGAAACTCCCTGCCGCCGGGGGAATGGTGGACGTTGTCCAGCAGCAGAACGCAGTTGAAAAGGTCGCTGCCGGCCTGCCGGCCGGCAGCGAAACTGTCGTACAGATCGGCGAGGAACATCTTCACCAGCAGCCGCTCCACCTCCTGGCGCGACTCGTCGTCGGCGCCCTGGAGCGCGACCAGGTCGGCCAGGGCGTCCGGGCTGATCGGCTCGGCGGTCCGCCGCGAGCGCTCCGCCCGTTGGAAGGGCCATGTCCGCCGACCGCCCAGCCGGGCCCGCCACTGCATGGAGGCGAGGACGGTCACCGCGGCGGACGCCACATCCGGCAGTTCCAACGAGGCGAGCACGGGGCTGACAATCCTGATGATGTCGTCACGGTTGCGCTCCGCCCAGGTCCGGTCGCGCAGCAGCCTGGTGATCTGGTACAGGGTCTGGATGCGATCGTTCATCTCCAGCTCGCTGGCCAGGATGAGCAGGCAGGTGTACAGCCGGTCGAAAGTGATACGCCGATAACCGGGCACCTTCCCGGCAAGACCGAAAGCGGTCCGGACCAGGATCTCGCGGGCCGGGGAGATGTCACGCCCCGGCGCCGGCTGCCGTCCCGTTCCGCCCAGATTCAGCCGGACGTGCGGCACGGCCGCGCACCATCGTTCGATCTCGTCGAGCACGGCGCTCCGGCCGATGCCCGGGGGCCCGAGCAGCAGGACAATCGGCAGGTCGCGGTTCCGCGCCTCGTCGGAACGGTCCAGGCACTCCTTCATCAGCCGCCGGACCGGTTCCTCCCGGCTTCGGGAGATGGCCGTTCGCTCGCTCATCGGGCAGCCTGTCGGCTGCTGCCAGACAAGCGTGAAACGCACCGTGGGGCGGTCGCGTCGATCGCCGACAACATCTCACCAGGGCACATGCACATATCCATCCGACGAAGTGCGGAGGACGAGCCGGCCAGCCCGGCCGCATCCGCGGCACCAGGATCTGTGACGCCAAGATCTGTGGCAGCAGAGTCTGCGGCGGCAGGACGTGGGCAGGGTTCGGGCCCATCAACCCAGAGCGTACAACCGCTTACATACCGGACGGTTCCCGGGCCGATCCACCTGGATGCCCGATGGGCATGTCATCCTGGCCCATCCTCGGCACACGTCCGCCGGAAAATCCCGGACGACCACACGGATTCCCGGCCGAGAAAGGATGTCGATGAGCGGAGCCATGACGTTGAAAATCGGGTCCGCCTGGCAGGCGAACGCTCCCCACCGTGCGTTCAGCGGCATCGTCGGAAGCAGCCGACCAGTTCACGATCCGGCTTCCGGAACACGTCGCGACCACGGGCACGCCGGCGCCGGCGCCGGGCCCGGCTATCCCGCTCGGGCCGCCCACAGAGCGCAGATGGGCAGCGCCCAGATCCGGTCGCCGAGCTCGAAAGGCATCGGACCGGTGTGGAACACGACTCCCGCGCGGAAGCCCTGGCCGAGATGGTCACGGAGCCACACGAGGTGGCGGGCGTCCCGAACCGTCGGCGCCGAGGACGCCCTGATCTCAATCGCGATCGCCTGGCCTCCTCCGAGGTCTATGACGACATCGACCTCCTGACCGTCACGGGAGCGGAGGTGGTGCAGCCGGGCACGTGGGTGGAGAAGGGTCACCTCCGGTCGGAGCTGAGCGACGACGAAGGTGTCGAGCATTCCGCCGAGCAGGTCTCCGTCACGCAGCACACTCCGCTCGTCCACCCGGGCGGCGGCGAGCGCGAACGCGGGATCGGCCAGGTACCGCTTTGCCCGTTTGGTCAGCCTGTTCAGACGGTTCGTCGACCACGCCGGAACGAGATCGATCAGGTAGAGGGCAGTCAGAATCCGGTCGTAGGCGTCCGCGGTCCGCTGGTTGATGTCGGCGGCCTGGTAAAGCGTGCCCTCGCCGGGAAGCCCTGCTGTCGCGAGTCCGAGAACTTCGAGGTAACGGCGTAGCCGGACGGGATCACGCTGTTTCCCCGCCGCTAGCACGTCCCGGGTGACGACATGATCGACATAGGCGTCCAGCCAGGCGAGCCGCGCGGGTGCGCTCAGGTTCAGCGCGGCTTCGGGGAAGCCGCTCCTCAACGCGAGGTCGACGTAGTCGTCCAGGCTCGGGGGTGTACCGGCAATGCTCAGGCGCGAGATGTCCGGGCCCAGCAGCAGATCGAGCAGGCCCGGCTGATCGATGGAGCGGGTGATCTCCCGTTCGGTGAGCCCGTGCAGCACCAGCCGGACGACACGCCCCGTCCCGGGCCACTGGCGCGTGGTGAAGTCGGCTTCGACGCTACCCGTGAGAAGGAACCGGCCGGGACGAGGGTCGTCATCGACTGCCCGCTTGACCGCACCCAGGACCGCCGGCACCTCCTGCCACTCGTCAAGGAGGACAGGCTCATGGGCGCGGCGCAGCGCCACGTCTGGATCCGCGGCGACCGCCGCGGCGACCGCGGGGTCGTCCAGCCGCAGAACGTCTCCGGCAACTCGCCGGGCGGACGTCGTCTTCCCTGCCGCGCGCGGGCCGGTGACCATGACAGCGGGCAACTCGGCGAGAAGGCCTGCCAGGCGCCCGTCGGCGATCCGTGGGACATACCTTGACGTGGCCATACAGCGACACTACACAGTCTGCGGGGCTGTCAGTACATAAATTGCGGGCCTGTAAGTACATGTTCTGCGAAGCTACCAGTACAAGTTCTGCCAGCACATCCGCACACGTTCCGCACCCGCTGGCGCCCCACTCGACAGCAGCTCCCGCGGTGGACGGGGACCGGGCCGGGGTGAGACCGGGGGCATGCCGACGCTGCCGGAGGATGTGACCGCTACACTGACCCCGCCGCTCACCGGTCTGGACACCAAGCCGGCCGCGTGCTTCCCGGGAGATCCGAGCACCGCCGTACCGGTGCACACCTGCTACGTGCCGGATGGCCGCGAGCGTCGTCGAGGATCGGGCCGCCAGTGAGGCGTGCCGTCACCTCCGGCGATCGCCACCGCCCGCGGTCCGCCTTACGGACCTGCGTAACAGACCTACGCGTGGGAGTGATCAGTCACGATCTGTATCTTCGGGGCGGAAAAGCTGGCCCTGGCGTGTGCGACGGTAGCGCACATGTCTGCTCCTAGAGCTGCTGCCGACGATTTCGACCAGGCCTTCTTCTCGCATGATTTTCAGCCACCGGAGGATGGCCTGATCACCAAGACCGGTTCGTGTGACGAGCTCGGAGCGTGAAAGAGCCCTGCTGCCGAGGGCGAGGAGCAGTTCCGGTCTGCGGTCGGCCCGGGCGGACCGGCTTTTCGCCGGCGCCGTTCGCCAGGACAGCTCGTATCTGGCCCAGCGGCGGCTTCCGATCTGCGTGACGAGTTCACGAGCGACCAGATCCTGCAGTTCGCTGGTGGCGACGCGGGAGTCGACGCCAGTCGCGTCGCGGTAGGCGCGGTTGTCGAGGAGGCCATCCTGGCGCAGAAGCGCAAGCGCGATGCACTGGCTGTCGGTCAGGCCCTTTTCCTCCAACCCGCTGATCCAACCGACGGCCTCCTCACTCAGCAAGGTGTGGTTGGGCAGAACGACGGCGAAAGACGAAATTCTGTCGTCGAAATCCGGCGGGCTCATGCCCGCGGCAAGCAGCGAGTCGAGCATGGCGCGAATGCCCGACCCACGATTCTCACAGACAGTGCGGGTCTCACCAGGCAGTGGTATGTCTTCGAGAATCTTGATAAGTGCGGCGTTACGGGCCGAGGAGATGCCCTCCTCACCAAGGCTGTCGACCGTGACGGGACCGAAAAGCCCACCAGGATTACGGACCACCAGGCGATCGGGGTACATCTCGACCTGGACCTGGGTACCTCGGGCGCCACTGGACAGGTCACGATGGACCAGGGCGTTGACGATGACTTCGCGCAGCGCGGTCTCGGGATACTCCCAGACGTCCTGCCGGCCCGCACCCGCGATGACCGCCCGGCGAGACATGTTCCGGCGGACGACCGCCAGTGTGTCGCGGACCATGACCGGGACCGGGCCTTCCAATGTCACATTATCCAGGAATCTCTCGGTGGACCGGCCGCCGGTCTCGGTCGGGTAGTGGACGAAAGTGACCACGAGTTGCGGGAAATGCTCCTGTGGATACCTGCCCAGCGCAAGCAGCCCGCCCAGCGAGACCACATCATCGCCGCCGTCTCCGGACACAAGCACCTTGGCCCGGCGCAGTACCGCCAGCCGGTCAAGATCCTGGAACGCATATGGCCTGCTGATCCTCAGTCGTGCGATCAGCGCGTCGACGCCGACCGCATCTAGATGATCAAGACTGGCGCCATGGACGGGCTGCTCGTCCTCACGGGGCTGACCGCGTGCGGACAGCATCATCTGGACCTCATAGGCCGACAGTCGACGATCTCCGTCGCCCACTCTGACGTAGCTGCCCTTGGTGATGCCGGCCCCACGCGAGTAGCAGGGCTTCTGAGCGGGGTCGAGCTCGGGAACCTCGGCGACCAGAACCTGGGCACCCTCGAAGTCATGAATCTTGATCAGCGGCCGCAACGGAGGCTCCATGTCCTCGGCACACATGCAGCCGAGATCAGCGGCAAGCCTCGCTGGATCGGGAAGTCCTGTCGCGGCGAAGCCTCGAGTTTCGTCCAGACCAAGAACGATCATGCCGCCTCGCGTGTTGGCGAACCCTGAGAGGGTCGCACGCAGCGACTTCGGCAGCCCACCCTGCGCCTTCTTCACCTCCACATCCGCGATGTCCGCACCGATGGCGCGAAGGTTGTCGACGATCTCCGCAAGCTCGGCGTCGAGCATCCGCCCTCCTCACCGACCATCATACTAGCTATCATACTAGCTAGCATGATAGCTAGTATGATGAGCTTTGGTACCGGCCGTGGTGTGGCAGGTGGCGGCGGCATCCGCGAGACGACCGGACAGTGCAACCGGGAAGGCGGCAGGAGATCCAGTGAGCACTTCCACGGCCGTGCGTCCGGCTGAGCGGTCGAGTCGAGGTAGCTGTCGCGGAATCCACAGGTTCCCGTCCGCGACCGGGGCTCAGCTCAGCACGAACGCGAGGGCAGCCAGACCGGACACCACAGCCGCCAGCGCCACGCATCGGAGCGCTCCGGCCGGGCTCGTCCAGCGGCTGCCCGCATCGGCCATGCCCCGGTGGTGGCGTCTCGATCCGATCAGCCACGCCGCCGCTCCAGCGCCGAGCGCCCACGCGCCGGCGGCCCATCCCAGCGGACGATTCCCGTGGCCGTAGGAGACATGCAGGAGCAACGCCCCCAAGCCGACGAACGCGAACCCGGTGCGCTGCCAGGCCAGGTAGGTCCGCTCCGGTTGTGTCTCCCCCGCGGCGCGGTCCGGCACCATCGGCCGATCGCCGCAGGCCCTGGGGCCGCCCGGGGCGGCGCTGCCGTCGGCAGGGCTCACCGTGCCCCTCGGCTGGCGACCAGCACGAAGATCAGCGCAGCCGCGCTCACCAGCGCCACGCCGGCAGCGAGCAGCCGGGGCAGTCCCGAAACCGGCAGCGACCGCCGCTCCCGCATCGCCCGTTCGACGATCACCCATCGTCGGTAGCTGGTCGCGGCAACGGTAGTGCCGAGCACGATCAGCGGCACGCCCAGAACATGCCGGGCACCGGGGACGCTGAACTCGGGCACGACCTGGACCACCGCCACGCCGCCCGCGAGCAGGGCGAGCGACGTGCGGATCCACGCGAGGAACGTCCGTTCGTTGGCGAGGCTGAAGCGGACGTCCGGGTCCTGACCGACCAGGCCGACATCCCCCAGCCGGCGCCCATTCCTCGGACGGCACCACCACGCGCGCGCGGACCACACCCGTCGGGACGGTAGGCGACCGCTCCCATGCCCGTCTTCGCCCGCGCCCACCTCCTCACCGTACTGGTCGAAACGTCGCCACCAGGTACGCCGTCAGCCCCCCGCAGCGGCGCTGGCCGGTGTGAGACTGGGGACATGCCGACGTTGCCGGCGGATCTGACCGCCGCGCTGACCGCGCCGCTCGCCGGGCTGG
The DNA here is from genome assembly GCF_900634755.1 of Protofrankia symbiont of Coriaria myrtifolia. Classification (NCBI taxonomy): domain Bacteria; kingdom Bacillati; phylum Actinomycetota; class Actinomycetes; order Frankiales; family Frankiaceae; genus Protofrankia; species Protofrankia symbiont of Coriaria myrtifolia. Next base: position 18,658 of record NZ_CAAAFS010000096.1, on the reverse strand, counting down.
ACGCCGAGCTGGCCGCCCGCTTCCCCGGGGATCCGGGCACCGCCCAGCCGGTGCACACCTGCTACGTGCCGGCCGACCAGGTGACCGTGACCGTCGCCGAGGACTGGGCCGCCGCAGCCCGGGCCGCCTTCGACGCGCACGCCGGCGAGCCGTCCGACCTGGCGGCGGCGACCGGCGTCCCGGCGATCCTGGCCGGACGGGTCCACGCCCATGTCCGCCGGGTACTCGCCGGCTCGCCGGTCGCTGACCTCCGGGTGGATCTCGAGGACGGGTACGGCGTCCGCGCCAACGCCGAGGAGGACGCCCACGCCGTCGCCTCGGCCGAGGCGCTGCGCGCGGCCGCCGCCGCGGGCCGGCTCCCGGCGTCCTACGGGCTGCGGCCGAAGTCGCTGGACGCGGCCGTCCGGGACCGTGGGCTGCGCAGCCTGGACCGCTTCCTGACCGCGCTCGCCGCGGGTGGCAGCGCCGCCGCGCCGCCCGGGCTGGTGATCACCCTGCCGAAGGTGAGCGCGCCACAGCAGGTGAGCGTGTTCGGCGCCGTCCTCGCGGAGCTGGAAGGGCGCCTCGGGCTCGCCCCCGTACCGCTGGAGGTGCAGGTCGAGACCCCGGCGGCGGTGCTGGCGCTGCCGGCGGTCGTGGCGGCGGGCCGGCCCCGCCTCACCGGCCTGCACGTGGGCACCTACGACTACTCGGCGGCGCTGGGGATCAGCGCCGAGCACCAGGCCGGTGACCATCCGTCGGTGGAGCTCGCCACCGCGCTCATGCAGCTCGCGGCGGCCGGGACCGGGATACGGGTGGCGGACGGGTCGTGCAACCTGTTGCCGGTCGGTGACCGCGCCGCGGTGCACGCGGCCTGGCTGCGACACGCCGAGCTGATCCGCCGGGCCTGGCGGCGCGGGCTCTACCAGGGCTGGGACCTGCACCCGGCGCAGCTGGTCTCCCGGCACGCGACCGTGGCGTCCTGTCTGCTCACCGGCCTGCCCACCGCCCTGGCCCGGCTGTCCCGCTGGGCCGGCACCGGCACCGCGGCCGCGACCGGCCCGGTCGCAACGGCCGGCCCGGTCGCCGACGAGCCCGCGACCGCCCGCGCGCTGGCCGGTCATCTCCGACGGGCACTGGACGTGGGCCTCCTCGACGACGCCGACCTGGCCGCAACCGACCTGACCCGCGGGACGATCATCGCTGCCGCCCTGCTCCCACCGGGAACCCACCGACCATCTGGATGAGCGCATCCGATCACGAGCATCCGATCACATCGTCCACCCCGCGGTCTGCCCGCACACGCGGTGCTCGGCTCGTAATGCTCGTTCATGCTCAAGTTATTGACTACTCTTAGTAGTCAAACAACTTTGGCATAGAACGCCTCAGGTGCCGCGGTAGGCGGAGAAGCCGTAGGGGGACAGCAGCAGGGGGACGTGGTGGTGCTGCCCGGGGTCGGTCACGACGAAGGTGATGACGACCTCCGGGAAGAACGCCGAACGGGACGTGGTGTCGAACACCAGGCGCCACGCCCCCGGCCCCTCAACCGGCAGATCCCGCACCCGCCCATCACTGTCGGTCACAGCGGACGTCACCAACCGCCAGCCGCGGACGTCGCCGCCGAAGCCCACGATTATTCGTTCGAGCTGGACCGGGATGCCTTCGGCCGGCTCCCCGGTGGCGGTGTCGAGCACATGCGTGGAAACAGTCACTCCCGCATCATGCCTCTCTCACCGTCAGCGACCATGCTCATTCGCACGCGGTACCGGTGGGTGGCGCGGCCTGGCCCGGGCCGGCGCCCGTGGCCATCAGCGGCCGGGCCGCCGGTCACGGGCGGCAGGTCACGGGCCGCTGATCAGGCGTCGCAGGCGCAGCTCGGTGATCTCGGCCTGCTGGCCGGCCGCGACCCGCAGCTCGGTGGCCGGGTCGTTGCCCAGCCGTTCCCGCAGCAGCCCCAGCATCTCCTCGGCGCTGCGGCCGGCAGCCCGCACCAGGAAGATGTAGCCGAAGCGGTCCTCGTACTCCTGGTTGCCGGCGACCAGCGCCGCCTTGAGGTCCAGGCTCGCGTTGTCCAGGGCGGCCTGTTCCCGGCGCGGGGCGTCCATCCCGGCCAGGGTGGCCCGGGTGGACGTGGTCGGCGCGGGCAGCGGGGCGCCGCGTTCCCCGATGCGGGGGTGCGCGGTGAACGCCTCCAGCCAGTCCGCCTCGGTGAGCTGCCACCAGTGCTTACTGGCCGCGTCGAGCAGCGCGGCCAGCGTCGGGTACGGCCGGCCGTCGCCGACCGCGGCGGCCCAGTCCTCCGAGCCGCAGCAGCCCAAAAGTTCGGCGTGGGCCGCCCCCGGGGACAGCGCGTTGAACCAGCGCATCGCCAGCTGCTGGCGTCCGGTCTGGATCGGGGTGCCGATGAGGCGCAGCCGGGCCAGCCCACCGTCGGGGAACGCCTCCAGCCGCACGTGGGTGGCCTCCACCGGGACTTCCAGGTCGAACAGGTGCCGGGTGTTGGGCTGCACCCGCACCTGCGGCAGCAGCGGGTACCAGCGGGTGATTTTCTCTATCGACGAGACCTCGTCGTTGCCGAACAGTTCGGGGGCGGATGCCGCCCACAGGGCCACCGACCGGGGCGCGTTGCCGTGGAAGTGCCGGGTGTCGACCTCCGCCCGGATCACCTGACCGGCGGTGGCCAGCCGCACCACGGCCCACTCGTGGCCCACGCCGCGGCGGCGGCGGGTCTCCCAGCCCTCCCCCATCACCCGGGCCTCGCCGGAGGCGTTGAGGTTGTGCCGGTCGCCGTAGTGCATGTCGCTGCACGCGATGACCACCCCGCCGAGATAGGCCGCGGCCAGGTCGGAGGTGACGCGGTCGAGCAGCCTCGGGTCGGGGATCACCGTGCCGTGCACGCGCAGCCTCGCCACCCCGCCGTCCGGGTGGATGGTCAGCCGCAGGTGCGTGACGCGGGTGTGGCCGGCCCGCACGACCGGCAGGACGTTGACCGCGTCGGCCTGGACCGGTGTCCTGGGCACCAGCGCGACCCAGCTGACCGATGCCTCGGCGACCTCGGCCGCGGACGGGTAGCCACCGAGGGTGGCACCGTGGATCTCCACCGACTCCGGGGCGTTCCCGGTGAAGTGGGAGGTGTCGACGGTCACCGCGCGCACCACGCCGGGCGCGCCGAGTCGGATGATCGCCCAGTCCGAGCCGTACAGGTCACGGCGGCGGCGGGTCTCCCAGCCGTCCGTCCACGCGCCACGCTCGGTGAACACCCCCGGCCGGGCGATCGGCGGCTCGGGCAGCAGCATCCGTTCGGCGAGTGCGAAGAACTCGTCGTTGACGGCCACCACCGACCCGCCGAACCGGGCCGCGGCAAGGTCGACAAGATTCGTCAGATCGGGAGCGTCGCTCACGGATCCTCTTCTCTACGGATTCTCTGCGGACTTTCTCCGGTGGACGCCCGCGACCGTGCGGGCGGACGTCCACCGTTGGAAACTCGGACGTTCAGGTGGCACCCGGACGCCCGGGTGGAATCCGGACGCGCCGAAACCGGACGGCCTGAACGATCAGGTGCCCGGTCGGATGCCGGTGTCATCGCGACAGCAACCTGCCGTGCGGCGGCCGGTCGCCGTCGGCCCGCCTGCCGCGCAGGTAGGTGGCACGTACGACACCGTCCAGGGTCCGGCCCGCATAGGGGGTCAGCGGATGGCGGTGGGCGAGCCGGGCCGGGTCGACGGCAAAGGACCCCTCGGGATCGATCACGGCGAGGTCGGCGTCCGCCCCGGGGCTGATCCGTCCCTTGTGCGTCAGCCCGACCAGGTCGGCCGGGCCGGTGCACATCCAGCGGGCCACGTCGGCCAGGTCGTGGCCGCGGCGGCGGGCCTGAGTCCACACGGCGGCCAGGCCGAGCTGCACCGAGGCGATCCCGCCCCACGCCGGCCCGAAGTCGCCGGAGCCGACGGTCTTCAGCTCCGGTGTGGACGGCGAGTGGTCGGTCACCACCGCGGTGAACAGGCCCGCGGCGAGCCCCTGCCACAGCCGCTCCCGATTGTCCTCCCCCGGATCGGAGGTGCGCACTTGTACACAGTCGCACCATCGGGAACCTCCTCGGCGGTGAATGTCAGATAGTGCGGGCAGGTCTCGGCGGTCAGCGCGACTCCAGCGTCGCGGGCGGTCAGCACGTCGTCCAGCGCCGCCGCCGCGGACAGGTGCAGGACGTGCAGGCGGGCGCCGGTGGCCGCGGACAGCGCGGCGAGCCCGGCGACCGCCTCGGTCTCGGCCGCTGGCGGGCGCGCGGCCAGCCAGCGCGCGTACCGCCGGCCGGCGGTAGGCGGCGCCGCGTCCAGGACGGCCGGCGACTCGGCGTGGACGACGGTCAGCGCGCCGAGCCGGGCGGTGTGGGCGGTGGCGGCGGCGAGCACGTCCATCCCGACGTGTGGGAACTCGTCCACCCCGGACGGCGCGAGGAATGCCTTGAAACCGAACACCCCGGCGTCGTGCAGGGCCGAGAGGTCGGCGAGGTTGCGCGTGTCGGCGCCGATGATCCCGCCCCAGAAGCCGACGTCGACCCATGTCTGGCCGTCGGCGGCGGCCCGCTTCGCGGTCAGCGCGGCCAGCGACGTCGTCGGCGGGATCGCGTTGAGCGGCATGTCGATGATCGTGGTGACCCCGCCGGCGGCGGCGGCCCGGGTGGCGGTGGCGAAGCCCTCCCACTCGGTCCGGCCCGGCTCGTTGACGTGGACGTGGGTGTCGACCGCCCCGGGCAGCAGCGCGAGATCACCGAGATCGGTGACGCCGGGGGTGGCGCGCACCGCCGCCGGCGGTGTGACGGCGGTGATCCGCCCGTCCCTGATGTGCACGGCGGCCGGCCGGACACCGTCCGGGGTGACGACCCGTGACGAACACAGCACGGTAGGACGTTCCGGCGGTTCGACCGGCCCGATCATCGGCCACCACCGACATCTTCAGGATCGTCAGATTCGTGATCGTCAAGGCCCAACAGGTCCTGCGGGCGGATCGGCACCCGGCGCAGGTCCCGGCCGACCGCGTTGCGCACCGCCGCCACAACGGCCGGCGTCGCCGAACAGGTGGGCGCCTCGCCCGCCCCCTTCACCCCGTAGGGCGCCCCCGGCTGCGGATGGCTCAACGCGACGAAGTCCAGCTCCGGGACGTCGGCCGAGCTCGGCAGCACGTAGTCGTGGAACGTCGGGTTGCGCACCACCCCGTCCCGCACCACCAGCTCCTCCATCAGCGCGAGCCCGAGCCCCTGCGCCGTGCCGCCCTCGACCTGCCCGCGCAGCGACAGCGGGTTGAGCACCGTGCCGACGTCCTGGACCAGCGCCATCGACACCACCCGCACCAGCCCCAGGTCGACGTCGACGTCGACGACCGCGCGGTGCGCCGCCGCGGCGAACGCCACGTGCACGTCGCCCTGGCCGTCGGCGTCCAGCGGCTGGGTGCGCCGGTGGCGGAAGACCTCCACCGCCTCGACCGGCCCGTCGGCGAGCGCGTCCACGAGCGTCATGCGCACCCCGGCCTCGCCGGCGACGATCTCACCGCCGGCCAGCGTCAGCAGTCGCCGCGGCACCGCGGCGACGTCGTCGGGCAGGCCGAGCCGGCGGGCCGCCCGGGCCAGCAGCCGGTCGGCGACCGTGGCCGCGGCGGCGCGCACGGCACCGCCGCTCATCCACGTCTGGCGGGACGCGCTGGTCGACCCGGCGCTGCCGGCGGTGGTGTCCGCCGGGGCGAGCACCACCTCGTCCACGCCGAGCTCGGTGCGGACGATCTGCCCGGCGATCGTCACGAAGCCCTGGCCGACCTCGGCGCACGCGCTGTGCACGACAGCCCGGGGCACGCCGTCCGGCCCGGCCTCCAGGCGCACCCGGGCGGTGGCATAGTCGTCGAACCCCTCGGAGAACAGCAGGTTCTTGTACGCCACCGCATAGCCGACCCCACGGCGGACGCGGGCCGGGTCGGCCGCGGCAAGGCGCCCGCCGGGCAGCGACGTCACCGGCGTCCGCGTGGAGACCGGCGGTGGCAGCGGCCGGGCCGCGAGTACGTCGATCATCTCCCGCAGCGGCAGCGGATCGGGCACGACCTGCCCGGTGGGCAGCACGTCACCCGGTTCGAGCGCGTTGCGCCGGCGCAGCTCCACCGGGTCGATGCCGAGGGCGTCGGCGAGCCGGTCCATCTGCGCCTCATGCCCGATGGCCACCTGGGGGACACCGAAACCGCGCATCGCCCCGCACGGCGGGTTGTTCGTGCGGACCACCCAGCCGTCCAGCACCGCGTTGGGCACCCGGTAGGGCCCGGCGGCGTGCGTGACCGCGTTGGTCAGCACCGCCGGGGACGACGACGCGTACGCCCCACCGTCCAGGATCAGACGTGCCTGGACGCTGACCAGCAGCCCGTCCCGGGAGGCGGTGTGCCGGAACCACATCCGGGCCGGATGCCGGTGCGGATGGCCGAGGAACGACTCGACCCGGTCGTAGGCGATCCGCACGGGGCTGCCGGTGACCAGCGCGAGCAGCGCGCCGTGGATCTGGAGCGTGATGTCCTCGCGTCCGCCGAAGGCCCCGCCGACACCGGCGAGGGCCAGCCGCACCCGGTGCTCGGCAAGACCCAGGCAGGCCGCGACCTGCTCACGGTCGGAGTGCAGCCACTGCGTCGCCACCCGCAGGTCGACGCCGCCGTCGGCCGTCGGCACGGCCAGCGCGGCCTCGCAGCCGAGGAACGCCTGATCCTGCATGCCCACGACGTAGGAGTCGGTGACGCTGACCGCGCCGCGGGCCGCCGGGTCACCGTGGCGAAGATGGATCTCGCGGAAGACGTTCCCGTCGGGATGCAGCAACTCGAACGCGCCAGGACCCGCCAGCCCGTCCGGGCACGGCGGCCCTCCGGCACACAGCGATCCGCCGGGACTCGGCGATCTGGCGGGAGACGGCGATCCGGGGCCGCGGGCGGCGGCCACGATCCGCTCGGGGTCGGTCCACGGTGGCAGCGGCTCGTAGTCGACCTCGATCGCGGCCAGCGCCGCCGTGGCGGTCCGGGCGTCCACCGCCGCCACCGCCGCCACCGGTTCGCCCTGGTAGCGCACGACGTCGGCGGCGAGCACCGGCTGGTCGGCGACGATCAGGCCGTAGGTGGCCCGGCCCGGCACGTCCGCCGCGGTCACGACCGCCGCCACCCCGGGCATCCGGCGGGCCGCGGCGGTGGTGATCCGGCGGATGCGGGCCCGTGGATGGGGGCTGCGCAGCGTCCGCGCGTGCAGCATCCCCGGCAAACCAAGATCACCGGCGTACGGGAAGGTACCACTGACCTTGGCCGGCCCGTCCGGGCGTGGCACGGACGCCCCGATCCCCATCCCCTGATCGCTGGCTGCCTGGTCACTGGCTGCCTGGTCGACGGACGCCTGGCCAGCGGATGTTCGATCAGCGGATACCGCGCCGGACGGCGTCCGGTCGGTGATCATCCGATCGACGTGGTCAGCGGGCGGACACGGGTTCATCATCGTTCCGATCTTCCGCACCGCCCGCCGGCCCGTGCGCGGCCACCGGCCCGTGCGCGGCGGCCAGCCCGTTGTGGGCCGCGGGCCGGTCTCCGGGCGCGGATCCGTTCCCGATCGCCAACCCGTCCCGAGCTGGCGGCGGGTTCCCGGCCGCTGGCCCGTCCCCGGTCACCGGCCTGTCCCCTGCCGCTGGTCCGTTCCCTGCCGCTGGCCTGTTCCCGGCCGCCAGCGGGTGTCTCCCGGTCGCCGGCGGGCTTCCTGGACCGACCGGATCGCGGCGATGATCCGCCCGTAGCCGGTGCACCGGCAGATGTTGCCGGCCAGCGACTCGCGGATCTCGTCCTCGTCGGCGTCGGGACGCCGGGCCAGCAGGTCGGTGACTGCGACGACGAATCCTGGCGTGCAGAAGCCACACTGGACAGCCCCGTGGGCGAGGAAGGCAGCCTGCACCGCCCGCGCCGGCCCGCCCACACCCAGCCCGGCCACGGTCGTGACCTGGGCGTCGGCGGCGTCCGCGGCAAGAACCGTGCAGCTCGTCACCAGCCGGCCGTCCATCAGGACCGAACAGGAGCCACACCGGCCCTGCTCACAGGCGTCCTTGACCGACAGCACGCCCAGGTGGTCACGCAGCACACGCAGCAGGGACTCCCCGAACCAGGCGCCGGCCACCTCCCGCACGCCACCGTCGATGTGGAGCTGGTAGGACACCCGCGGCCCGGCATCGCGCGACGGGCACGCCGGGTCCTCATCAACCGAGGCGTTCCGGTAGGCGGGCTCGCTCATGGGCGCGCTCACCGTCCACCCGCGGACCGGACCGGCGACGGACCGGACAGGCAGTGTCCGGCGGCGCGCGCCGCCAGCACTCCGGCGGCGTGCCGGCGGTAGGCCACCGACGCCCGCGGGTCGTCAGGAAGCGGATCGTCCACGGCGCGAACGGCCTCGGCGACAAGCTCGCCGAAGCCCGCGACCACGTCGGGGGGAGCCGTACCCGTCGCCCAGTCGACCCCCGCGCGGGCGAAGTCCTCCGCGGCGACCGGGCGGACCGGCCGGCCCGCCACCCCACCGATCGCGCACGCGACCCGCTCCCGCACCCGGTCGACGACCAGCGCGCACGAGACGACCGTCGCCGAGGCGGCCTGCCGCGCGCCGACCTTGAGGTAGACCTGGGGACCGCACGGCCGCGGCAGCCGGACCGCCGTGATCAGCTCGGTCGGGTCGCGCCCCTCGGCCAGGTAGGACGGGACGATCACCGTCCGCGCGCCGTGCACGCTGCGCAGGACGACCTCGGCGTCGGCAGCGCTGAGGAAGGTCAGCAGATCCCCGCGCGGATCGGCCGTGCCGAGCGCTCCGCCGACCGTGCCCAGGTTGCGTATCTGCGGTGATCCGACGACCCGCGCGGTGGCCGCGAGACCGGGCGACAGCGACCAGCCGGCCAGGTCCTGATAGGTGACACCGGCACCGATGATGAGCCCGTCGGCGCTGGCGCCCCGGGTGCGCAGCTCCAGGACCCGGCGCAGGGCGATGATCCGTCGCGGCCGGCGGCGGCCGGTCCGCAGCGCGGGGACCAGGTCGGTGCCGCCCGCGAGCAGGTCCGCCGCGCCGTCGGCGAGGATCTCGACGGTGTCGGCCACCGTCAGCGGCCGATACAGGCTGGCCGGGCTGGCCAGGCCAGCCGCACCGAGCACCGGATGGTCGGCCGGGCGGGCGGTCTGAGCGTCGATCGTGCCGTCCGCGGTGGTAATCATGGGAGATGCCGTGGGAACGTCCGCGCGACACGGAAACCCGCTGGTAGGTACGGCGGCAGGGAAGACGGTCGGTCGCGCGCAACCCCACATGACAGCCGACGATAGTACTCCGAGGTTACACGCATGTTCACTATCGGCGACACGCAGGGTCCTCCAGCCGGCCACTGACAGAAGCCGTCCGGCGAAAACCGATAGTGCCGGATTGCAACCGTACTCATCCGTATTGAGCACGATACGTCCGCGGTGGGAATCATAGCCGCCCGGTACGGCGACGTCCGGTATTGCCCGAAAAGGGGAGCGTTCTCACGACGGCGCTCACAGGCTCCCCGAACACGGAGACATCATGATCACATAATTTTCGGCGGTACGGGCCCCTGGCCTGGAGCCACGGCCGGGCAGCCCCGGGAACACGGTGACGGAACACAGTGAGATATCGATCACCATCACCTTGCGTCACACCCGGGACGCGAAACCGAAACAACAGCTCACTTCAATCAACACATTCGAAGAACGCTTTTACCAAACTCGTCACCGGGCCGCGGACCGGACCAGGTCGAACCAGCACCTGGCTTGCGATCCGCGCCCACGGCCGGCACCCCTGCCCCGGCAGCCCCTTCTCCCAGGAGGTGGTCGACGTCCGCCCACGAATGACGAACACGGATCCTTCGCTGCGACACGGCTGGCATCCGGTCGCGCGGTCGTCGGACATCGGTGACGAGCCGGTGTCCGTACGGCTCCTCGGCGAACCATGGGTGATCGCCCGCCTCGACAACCGGGTGATGGCCCTTGCCGACCACTGTCCATATCTGCTGACGCCGCCGGCGGCCGGCCGTGTCGACGGCCCCCGGCGGGTCTGCGCCTACCACGGCTGGCGTTTCGTCGCGTCCGGCGCATGCACAGCCATGCCCGACCCGCAGCCCGTGCCCGACCCGCAGTCCGTGCCCGGTTCGCAGTCCGTGCCCGGTTCGGGGCCTGTGCCCGGTTCGGGGCCCATGTCTGGCTCGGACGCCTCCTGGTCGGAACGCGCCCGGGCCACCTCGGCGTGGGGCGCCACCGAACGCCACGGGCTGATCTGGATCGCCCCCGAGGAACCGTTCGCGGACATCATCGACCTGCCCGAGACGGACAACCCCATCTTCGTCTCCCGATGGCTGGACGTCAGCCGGAGCCGGGCATGCGCGGGTGTGCTCACCGACGATCTCCTCGATGCGGCGAACCTGCCGTTCGTCCATCCGAGCCTGGTCTGCGCCGACCCGGTCCGCACCGGCCCGATCCGCGCGGGCGCGGGCGGCACAGGCGAACAAACAATCACTTTTCGCCGTGACATCACTACCGATGGCAATGGATTCCGCCTACGGATGGAGCAGACAGTCACCAATTCCGCGGAGCCGGTGACGACGACGGCTGGCCCGCGGCCGTGGAGCGGGCGCCGTCACCTGTCGACCTGTGTCTACCGGCCACCGTTCCAGCTCCGCCTGGTCCTGCGCTGGCCCGACACCGGGATCACCAGCACGATCTTCTTCTGCCTGCAGCCCGAGGACGCCACGTCCACCCGCATCTATGCCCGCCTGTTCCGCAACGACTGCGCAGGGAGCCCCGACCGGTTGGCCGCGGCCGCGCGCGCCGAGCAAATGATCATGGATCTGCATCTCGCCGCGCGGGAAAGACACCCACTGGACGGCCTGCCCCTGGCAACCACCGACCGCGGCGCCACCGGCACACCGGCAGCACCGGCACGGATGCCGACATGCCCACGGGCGGCGCGCCCGGTGACGCCCAGGCAAACGCGGATACCGTCGGGATCGCGTTGCGGCGGGCACTGTCCACGCTGGCCGCGCTGGCTGAACGAACCCAGCGGGCTCCGGCGCGCGACCGGCCCGGTGGCATCCTCCGCTACGCCCGTCGCGCGAGGGCAGGTTCCCGCCCCTGATCTTCCCAACCCGGCCCGCCCGACCTCTCCGACCTCTCCGACCCGAGCCGTCTGCCCGTGAGCCAGCCCGTCATCGGCTCATACCGACTGCCGGCAGGTGCGCGCACACCGGCACGTAATGAACGCACGTACACAAGGACGACCGGAATCCCGGTACCGCTATCCTCCCATCCGCTATCTTCCCGTCCGCTCCGCGGCCGCCTACACCCACCCCACCTTTTGACCCGTGCGCACCGCTGCTGGCCGCCGCCTTTCCAAATCGGCGGTCAGCGGCACGAAACGCCAGCTCAAACCAGGTGCCCACGGTTCCGCGACCAGTAGTCGCCTCAACAACCACCGTGGTTACGACAACCGCCCGGGACACCTGAAAAGAACACTGCGACCAAGGTCGGATCTTCTCCCCGGCAACGTCCTTCTCTCCGGGACCGCGCTCTGCGGGATCACGCCGCCACCGCAACGGTCAGCCCGCGGCACTCCTGCAGCGGAAGCCGTAGGTGGAAACTATCACCACAACGACGGTTTCCACCTACAGCTTCCGCGTCCGTAGGTGGAAACCGTTGTTACAGCAGCATTTTCCACCTACGCATTCCGCTGTTACAGGTTGTCGAAGAGGAGCAGGACAAGATCCGGACTGCCGTCACCGCCCGCGAGGAACTGGATGCCCTGGCCCTTTCCCTCGAAGGTGCGCTTCGTCCTGCCGTCCGAGCCGCCCTACTGCAGGACTTGTAGCCGGCGGCAGGCAGCGCCTGTCGGTAGAACTGGACCGCCGCAGTAGGTGTCACATCACGCAACGAGATCGTCGCACGTTGGGGCTTGGACACCGAGACCGTGGAGACAGCTCCCTTCGGGAACGGAAAGCCCGCGGGGACGACCGTTCCCTTCAGGGCCTCCACTCCCGCCGTCGCGGTCGTGGCAACCTGGGGAGCCGCCGTCTCCACCGCCGGAGGAGCCGTCCGCGACGGCAGTGCCAGATCGGTTGGCAGATCGACCGGCGCAATGCTTGGCGCGGCCTCGACCGCTGTCACCGGCTCGGCCTCCACGGAGGACAACGGCGTGGATCCACCACACGCACCGAGCAGAAGTGTCAGGCCCACACCGGCTCCGGCCGTCGCGGGGGGAGGCGGGCGGACCGTTCCGCCGGGAGAGCGGGTGGACGTTCCGTCAGGAGAGCGGGTGGCAGAGCCGCTGGCCCAACGACGCGAGGGTGAGGAACGGTGCTGCGAGCGTGCAACCGAGTGCCGCGGCGGCCGCGTTGACGCCGTCCAACTGGTCGTGCACGGCGTCCCAGGGGGCGTCGCTCATCACGCCGGCCACCGGCAGCGGGCAGGCCGCGAGTACCCAGCCGCGGTCGACCACCACGAAACCGCCGCCCATCCCCTCCAGCGCCCGGGCGGCCGTCATCATGTCGTGGTCGCCGACCCCGATGATGGCCAGGTCACCGGGTGCCACGCTCGTGGTCATCCCGATCGTGCCCTGGCGCAGGCCGATCCCGCGGATGAGCCCGACCCGTATCCCGGCGGGCCGGTCCCGATGCACGCGGCAGGTGACAAGGGCCACCTTCAAAAGATCATGTTTTGGATCCGCTTCAACGCGACCGGTGGCGCCATCGACGGCGACCGGCCGCACCGCGACACTTTCAACACCCGGAAAATCACTCTGCGCGAGGAATACTTCGACCGCGTTCACGCCCCGACCGGCGGGGCCGACGGACGCCGCCGGCACGGTGAACGACCCGCTGTGCAGGCCGGCGGGCAGCGACAGCCGTTCCCGAGCCCAGGCGGGGACGACGTCAAGGTTGTCGAACAGCGGGCGGCCCCGCTCCGCGGCCAGCCGCCCGCCGGAGAGCACGACCTCCGGCGGCTGGAATCCGGCGATCTCGCTGACGATCTGGATGTCGGCCAGACGCGCCGGTGTGAGCGACCCGAGCAGGTGCTCCAGGCCGTGGCGACGGGCCGGGGCAAGGGTGGCCATGCGGACGGCGGTCATCGGGGCCATGCCCGCTGCGACCGCCCGGCGGACGTCCCGGTCGAGATGGCCGTGCACGGCAAGATCGATGACCGTGCGCCCGCCGGCGGCGTCCAGCAGAGCCTCCCAGGTGCCGTCGTCAGCGGTTCGCCCGACCGGCGGGCCCGCCGACGCCGATGCCGGCCCGGAGCCGGACATGGGCCCCGGCGCGGATACCGACCCGGATACGGGCCCTGGTACGGGCCCGGCCTCGGCGAGCCCGGCGGGCTCGGGCCCCACGGGGAGCCTCCCGGCCATGCCGGTGACGTCCAGTGATGTTCCTCCGGCGGATGCGGGTAAGGAGCCTGGCTGCCGCGGCACCATCGTCATCCTCCCCGTAGGCATGGGCGGTACGGCCGATGTCACGGGCAGTGTTTCCAGCAGGCGTGCCGGGGTGCGGGTGGCAGTGACGAGCTGTCCGCCGCGCGGCCCGTACAACCCGGTCAACCCGCTGGTGTCCGCCAGCAGGGTGACCGTTCCCCGGGGTACGACGACGCGGGCGAGTTCACCGGGGGTCAGCAGGGTCTGTTCGACCCGGATGCGCTCGTCGACATAGGCGGGCAGGAGATAGCGGCCGGACGCGTCCAGCGCCCGGCGGGCCCCCAACGCCCCGGGCTGCGTCACCGCGGCGATGAACCGTCCGACGATCAGCAGGTCACGGCGCTGGAGCTCACCGGTGTGGACGACGACCAGCGTGCCGCCATGGACGATCAGGTCCGCCTCCTCCTGACCGTCCGCGACCCTGCGCAGGCGCTGGAGTTCTGCCGCGCTCGGGGCGAGAGCGGCAGCGCCGGGGACAGCCGCGCGCCGCGGCCGGTGGCCGTGCTCGGCCGAGGGCCTTTCCGGCAGACAGGTCACCGGTTCGGGTCCGCGCGCGGACCACCCCTGTTGGCGGTCACGCTCGGTGGTCATGAACCCTCCGCAGACACCGTTTGGACGAGGATGGGGCATGACCCTGCGCTAAGAAGTCGCTCGGCAATGTGACGTACGTTACGCCCTGGCGCGGCCCCGCGGCCCCGCACCGGGTACGCGGACGCGGCATAGCCGCTAACTGTGCCGCCACATCCGCGGCGGCGCCCGCAAACCAGCGCCTTTTAACGTGGCCGTCACAGATTCGGCGCTGATAGTCACAACAGTGGGCTTTTCAAGAGATTCCGGACATCACGACGACGCACCCCGGAGACGCGTCCGGGCGGCACTGCGTGGCCGTGACGTACCTGTGACCGCTAGACTTCGCCACCGTGCTGCTCAGCCCGCACGAACAGGAACGGCTGCTCATCCACGTGGCAGCCGGGCTCGCCCGTGAACGGCGGGCCCGCGGCCTGCGGCTGAACCATCCGGAGGCGACCGCCGTCATCACGTCGTTCCTGCTCGAAGGCGCCCGGGACGGCCGCGGCGTCGCCGACCTGATGTCCGCCGGACGGACCGTGCTCACCCGCGAGGACGTCATGGACGGCGTCCCCGAGATGCTTCGCGAGATCCAGGTCGAGGCGACCTTCCCGGACGGCACCAAGCTGGTCACCGTCCACGAGCCGATCCCCTGACGTCCTCCCCCGCGTGAACGCGGGGGATTCCAGCTACACGAAAGCGGGTTCGCGTTGTCGAGGTTCGCGGTTCGCTCCACGGGAGGCCGGATTCCTCCCCGGTCCGAAGGCCCGGGCATCCTCCGGGACCTTCGGTGAGCGGGCCGGTCCGATGAGTGCGGGCACCGGTATCCGGCCGGGCGAGATCCGGCACGACGACGACCCGGTGGAGATCAACCCGGGACGGCCGGTGCTGACGCTGCGTGTGCGCAACGTCGGCGACCGTCCTGTGCAGGTCGGGTCGCACTACCATTTCGCCGCCGCCAACCCCGCTCTTCAGTTCGACCGGGACGCCGCCTGGGGACACCGGCTGGCCGTCCCGGCCGGCACCGCCGTCCGGTTCGAGCCGGGCGTCGAACGCGAGGTGGATCTCGTCCCGCTGGGCGGCCGGCTGCTGGTGCCCGGCCTGCGCCCCGAATCGGCCGGCCCGCTGGATCGCCGCGCGGGCCGGGGCGGGGCGCGCCCGTGAGCCGCCACCTCGACCGGGCCCGCTACGCCGACCTGTACGGGCCGACCGTCGGCGACCGCGTCCGCCTCGCCGACACCGACCTGTTCATCGAGGTCACCGAGGACCGCAGCCGCGGGCCCGCCGGTGCCGGCACCGGCGACGAGGCGGTGTTCGGCGGCGGCAAGGTGATCCGGGAGTCCATGGGGCAGGCCCGGGCGTCGCGCGCCGAAGGCGCCCCGGACCTGGTCATCACCGGCGCGGTCGTCCTCGACCACTGGGGGGTCGTCAAGGCCGACGTCGGCATCCGCGACGGGCGGATCGTCGCGCTCGGCAAGGCCGGCAACCCCGACATCATGGACGGCGTCCATCCCGACCTGGTCATCGGACCGGGCACGGAGATCCTCGCCGGCAACGGGAAGATCCTCACCGCGGGGGCGGTGGACTGCCACGTCCACCTGATCTGCCCGCAGCAGGTCCCCGAAGCCCTCGGCGCCGGCATCACCACCCTGATCGGCGGCGGGACCGGGCCCGCCGAGGGCACCAAGGCCACGACCGTCACCCCCGGCCCGTGGAACCTCGCCCGGATGCTGTCGGCGATGGACGCGCTGCCGGTCAACGTCGTCCTGCTCGGCAAGGGCAACACCGTGGGTGAGGGCGCCCTGTGGGAGCAGCTGCGCGGCGGTGCCGCCGGCTTCAAACTGCACGAGGACTGGGGCTCCACACCGGCGGCGATCGACGCCTGCCTGCGGGTCGCGGACGCCTCCGGGGTGCAGGTCGCGCTGCACTCCGACACCCTCAACGAGGCCGGTTTCGTCGAGGACACCCTGGCCGCGATCGCCGGCCGGGCCATCCACGCCTACCACACCGAGGGTGCCGGCGGTGGGCACGCCCCGGACATCATCACCGTGGCCGCGGCAGCGAACGTCCTGCCGAGCTCGACGAACCCGACCCGCCCGCACACCGTCAACACCCTCGACGAGCACCTCGACATGCTCATGGTCTGCCACCATCTGAATCCGACCGTGCCCGAGGACCTGGCCTTCGCCGAGAGCCGCATCCGGCCGTCCACGATCGCCGCCGAGGACGTCCTGCACGACCTCGGCGCCATCTCGATGATCGGTTCGGACTCGCAGGCCATGGGACGCATCGGCGAGGTCGTGCTGCGCACCTGGCAGACCGCGCACGTGATGAAGGCCAGGCGCGGCCCACTGCCCGGGGACGGGCGCGCCGACAACGCCCGCGCCCGCCGGTACGTCGCCAAGTACACGATCTGCCCGGCCGTCGCGCATGGCCTGGACGCCGAGATCGGCTCGGTGGAGCCGGGCAAGCTCGCCGACCTGGTGCTCTACGATCCGGCGTTCTTCGGCGTCCGGCCGGCCGTCGTCATCAAGGGCGGGTTCGTGGCCTGGGCGGCGATGGGCGACGCGAACGCCTCCATCCCCACCCCGCAGCCGGTGCTGCCGCGCCCGATGTGGGGGGCGGCGGCGGGCCCGGCCGCGGCGTCGTCACTGTCGTTCGTCGCCCCCGCGGCCCTCGACGCCGGCCTGCCGGCGCGCCTCGGCCTGGCCAAACCGATGGCCGCGGTCGCCGACGTCCGCCGCCGCGGCAAGGCGGACCTGCCCGAGAACACCGCCACCCCCGACATCCACGTCGACCCGGAAACATTCACCGTCACCGTCGACGGCGACACGATAGAACCCGCCCCGGTAGC
The DNA here is from genome assembly GCF_900634755.1 of Protofrankia symbiont of Coriaria myrtifolia. NCBI lineage: Bacteria > Bacillati > Actinomycetota > Actinomycetes > Frankiales > Frankiaceae > Protofrankia > Protofrankia symbiont of Coriaria myrtifolia. The sequence continues at coordinate 1,763 of NZ_CAAAFS010000096.1, read as the reverse complement.
CGAACTCCCCATGGCCCAGCGCTATTTCCTCTTCTGATTCCTCTCCCGTCGGCGTCCACGCTGTAATGCTCCGTCCACACTGGCCAGCGGCTCAACGACCACCGTCCGATGGATGCCGGCCAGGCGGGTCAGATCACCGGGATCACCGGTCAGGACGACTCCGCCGCCGGCCTCGACCGCGACAGCAGCCGCATGCGCGTCCGCCAGATAGTCCGATCCCAGGTCGGCCTCGGCGAGCAGCGCGCCTACCAGGCGGGCCAGGTCACGATCGGTGTTCCGGACGAGCAGCCCGTCGGGTGCTTCCCGAGCGAGCATTGCGTCCAGTGCCCGGCTGCGGCCGGCACCCCGGTAGAGCTCCGCAAGGGTTACGGCAGCCACCGCCACGTCCCGGCGCAGTCGATGTGCCGCCGTCATGGCATGACGTACCGTCCGCTCGGCGGGATGGTCGGCTCGTACCAGAGCGTTCACGGCCTCCGCGTCCAGGACGACTCGCGTCACAGCTGCGTTCCGTGCCGGCCTGCCACACTGTCCGCAGCACCTGGCAGGGCGTTCGAGCTCGAAACTGGGCTATCGCTTGTGCCGCCCAGCAGACGCATGAATCTGGCGATTTCTTCCTGATCCTCGGCGGTGTCGAGCGCTCCACGCTCAGCGGCGAGCTGGTCGAGCATGTCGCCGAGCGCCCGGTGCCGGCGGCGCCGGGCGAGTTCGTCTCGGAGCGCTGTGTTCACCTGGGCGGACAGGTTCTCGCCGGCTGCCTCGACCGCCGCGACGAGGTCGGCGTCGAGGGTGACCGAGACCTTGCGTTTCGCCAGCGTCATACCAAGATGCTACTGCTGTCGTACCGCGATGTCGCTCTGCCGCCAACGGCAGTCGGTGCGGACGGCCTGCGTGCCCCGCGGAACGCGCTGCGGGAGTGTGATGGTCACTCACGGCCGTTCGCCGTTGGCGGTTGTTGGGATGCTCGCCACGTTGGGACGCCCGCTGCTGGGAGGAGAGGACACCTGATGGTGGACGCGAGCCGGGCGGCGTTGTTGCTATTGGCGGACGGGCGGCTGCCAGCGGGTGGTCATGCGCACTCCGGCGGGATCGAGGCCGCGACCGTCGACGGCAGCGTCACCGACCTCGCCGATCTCGAACGCTTCCTGCGCGGCCGGCTGGCCACGACCGGCCTGGTCTCCGCCGCCTTCGCCGCCGCCACCTGCCGGCTGACTCGCAGCCCGCATACGGATGGGAACCTCCCGATCACTATTTCGGGACGGCCATCGGCCGCGCCGCCCCAGCCGTCGTCAGACCGACCGTCGTCAAACCGGCCGTACCCGGAGGAGATCGCTACTTCCTCCGATACCGACCTCGCCGGCACCGTCACGACACCGACCAGGGCAATCATCGAACTGGACGTCGAGCTGGACGCGCGGACGCCGTCGCCGGCGCAGCGTTCCGCCAGCCGCGCGCAGGGCCGGGCACTGCTGCGGGCGGGCCGCGCCGCCTGGCCAGGGCTGTCCTGCCCGGTCCCGGCGCCGCACCATCCGGTCGCGTTCGGCCTGGTCGCCGCGCACGCCGGCCTCTCCCCCGCCGACGCCGCGCTGGCCGTCGCCTACAGCACGGTCAGCGGCCCCGCCTCGGCCGCGACCCGCCTGCTCGGCCTGGACCCACTGGCGGTCACCGCCCTGCTCACCCGCCTCACCCCCGCCGTCGACCGCACCGCCACCGAGGCGACCGCCCTGTCGAACCACCCCCCGGCGGACCTCCCCGCCACCACCGCC
>NZ_CAAAFS010000095.1:0-2074 GCF_900634755.1 Protofrankia symbiont of Coriaria myrtifolia | reverse complement strand
CACCCGACCAGCCCCCGCGCCACCCGGCACGCACCCCGCCGCACCACATCCTGCCGGCTGAAGCCGCTCGTGCCGCGGGCCCGGTCGGTCCCGTCAGCGCTGGTTGGCGACAGCATCAGGGACGAGGTCATCAAGGACAAGGCCATCAAGGACAAGGCCACGGACGGAAGGGAAAGAAAACGGACACCGGGATGATCGATATCGGGCCAGGACGGCCACCGGCACGCATCGGCCGAACGTCGATCAGTGCGCACGCGGTCATCCGGATCGAACCAGTCACAACTGGCAGTAAGCGCGACCCCCGCGAGACTCGCGGCAACGGGATCGACAGCCGGATCCACGGCAACGGGGCCAACAACCACGAAGCTGGTGGCAGGCCGCACGACAGGCGGATCCGGGACGGCCGGATTCAGGCTGCCGGGGTGCGGGTCAGCGAGCTGAGGTCGCAGGTGCCGCTGGTCCTGCGGCGTACGGGCAGCCGGACACGGCCCGGGGACGGGCTGCCGACCGTCACCGTGTATCTGGTGAACGCCGCGGCCGGGCCGCTTGCCGGTGACCAGCTGCGGCTGGACGTCACGGTCGGCGCGGGGGTCCGGCTGGTGCTGCGCACGACGGCCGCGACCGTCGCGCTGCCCGGGCGCGACGAGCGGCCGTCGCTGTTCGACGTCCACGCCGATGTCGGGCCGGGCGGCGCGCTGGAGTACCTGCCCGAGCCGACCGTGGCCGCCCACGGATGCCGGCACCTGATGCGAGCGACGATCAGGCTCGCCGCGGACGCCCGCCTGCTGTGGCGGGAGGAGATCGTCCTCGGGCGTTTCGGGGAGCCGCCCGGCTCGATCTCGTCCACCCTGCGGGTCGACGTCGAGGACGACACCGCGGACGAGGGCAGCGCTGCCAACGTCACCGGCAGTGCCGAGGACGACGTCAGGAGCATCCCGGACGGCGTCCGGAACGGCACGGACGGCATCGACACGAACACCGGCAGCCGCCCGGGCGGTGGCACGGCCGGGGCAGCCGACAACGCCGGAGCGGGCGACATCCGGCGGAACGACGGCGCTGGTCGGAGGGTCCGGAGCGCCCGGCCGCTGCTCCGGCAGGCCCTGTGCCTGGATGCGGCGGCGCCGGGCCTGCACGGGCCGGCGGTCCTCGGCGGCGCCCGTGTGATCGGCGCGTTGCTGATCGCCGGCCCCGGCCCGGACGGGCTGGGCCTGCCCGCCGGCACGACCGGCACCATCGGCCCCACCGGCGGCGGGAGCCCCACCGACCCCACCGGCAGCGGCGCCGATGCCAGTAGCGGCACCGGGACGTTCGCCGCGCTCCCCCTGGCCGGGCCGGGTGTCCTCGTCAGCGCTCTGGCGTCCGGCACGGTCGCTCTCCGGCGCTGCCTGGACACCGGGGCGGCAGCTGTCCCCCCGCAGGCAGCCGCCTCCCCGTAGGCAGCCGTGTTCCCGCAAGCAGCCGTGTTCCCGCAAACGGGCAGGACCGCGTGAACGGCCCGCGCTACGCGCCTGGAGCGTCGCTCTCGAGCGGAAAGACCAGAAAGGTGCTGCTGGCGGTGGCGACCACCTTGCCGGCGGCGTCGCGGACATCCCCTTCGGCGAACGCGACCCGACGGCCGGGTTTGGTGACCCAGCCGTGCGCGGTCAGTTCGGCGGGACGACCGCTGACCACCCGTACCGGACGAAGATAGTTGACCTTGATTTCGATGGACGTGTACCCGAGGCCGGCCGGCAGCGTCGTGTGCACGGAGCATCCGGCGACCGTGTCCAGCAGAGTGCAGACAAGGCCGCCGTGAACCGTGCCGAGAGGGTTGTAGGCGGACTCGTCCGGAAGACATCTGAAGACGACGTCGCCCTCGGCAACCTCGCTGATCCCGAAGTCGAAGTGAGCGGTGATCGGCGGAGGTGGCACCCGACCGTCCCGGATCGCCAGGAGAAAGTCCAGACCGTTCATCGTCCGCCCCACCGCGGCGGTGAGCAGTGGATCATGCCAGGTGACGGTCTTGCTGCGTGGCTCACCCCAGGCCGGGGTCGTTGTGGGCGGCTCGATTGTCGTCATGATGCCGAGACTAGTG
>NZ_CAAAFS010000094.1:0-5745 GCF_900634755.1 Protofrankia symbiont of Coriaria myrtifolia | reverse complement strand
GGACACTAGATCGTGTCCGGTGGATGCTGGTCGTTGCGGGCGGCCTTGTGGGCGGCCTTGTGGATGGCGATGTGGGCGGCCCGTGATTATGCGGCGGTCGCGCGGATCCGGCGCATGTGCGAGCGTGGGCGCATCGTGAAGGAGACCGGCCGTAGTCTGACGATGGCGCGACCGGCCGATAGCGTTATATGATCAAAAGTATTTGACGGACTCTAGCACAGTGACAAACATTCCTACGGTTTAACTCGCCCATTAGAGGACTGAGTGCAACATAATCGACGAATGGCCAGAGCCGGCGGGAGTGAGCATCCAGCCGCCACCCGGCAGGCTCTCATGGCCGCCGCCCGGCTACGGTTCGGCACCCAGGGCTATGCCGCCACCGGCACCGAGGAGATCGTTGCCGACGCGCAGGTGACCCGCGGCGCCCTCTACCACCACTTCCGCGACAAAGCGGATCTTTTCGGCGCCGTCATGGAGCAGGTCGCGCTCGAGGTCGCCGAACAGCTCGTGACCACCGAGCTCAAGCGGGCCACGGACGAGTCGGACACGGACGCCTGGGAACAGCTGCGCGCCGGGTTTCAGTCCTTCCTGGACATCTGCACCGACAGTGACTTCCAGCGCATCGTCCTGGTCGACGGCCCGGCCGTGCTCGGGCATGACGCATGGGACGTCCTGGTCGAGCGTTACGGCTACCGGCTGCTCGCCGAATGGCTGACCCGGGCCATCGAGGAGGGCCGGATCGACCCGCTGCCCGTCATGCCCCTCACCCGGGTGCTGGCGGCCGTTCTGTCCGAGGCGAGCCTGCTGATCGGCCGGGCCGGTGACCCGGCGCAGGCGCGCCGGGAGGCGGGTGAGGTGCTGGACCGCCTGCTGGTCGGCCTGGAAGCGAAGGACGGCCTGGTGGCGAAGAACGCCGTTCCGTAGGTCGTCTCCGTCCGTGGGTCATCTCCAGGGCCTGTGTACCGGCGCTCTCGCAGCGGTCACCCTGAATCCGCGCACGACGAGGAGCCAGCCACGATCGACGCGGCCAGCTCCCGACAGGAATTATGTAAAGAAATACGTTCGGAGCAGGGGCTGTCCGCCGATGGGTAGTCGTCCATCGGGCGGACGACTACCCATCGGCGGACGACTACCGACCACTACCGGTCGGCACTGCCGCCGCTCAGACGCCGCTGCCGGTCAGACGCTGCGCATGGCGCGCAGGGACTCCTTCAGCGAGGACGTGGTGGCGAGCACCGCGGAGGTCTCGTAGCCGCAGTGCGCCATGCAGTTCGCGCAGCGCGGGTCCTTGCCCCGGCCGTAGGCGTCCCAGTCGGTGGTCTCGACCAGCTCCTTGTAGGAGGAGACGTATCCGTCGCTCATCAGGTAGCAGGGCTTCTGCCAGCCGAAGAGCGAGTAGCTCGGGATACCCCACGCGGTGCAGGAGAGATCGCGCTTGCCCTCCAGGAAGTCCAGGAACACCGGCGAGTGGTTCAGCCGCCACTTGGCGCGCCGGCCGTCGGCGAAGACCTTGGAGAACAGCTCGCGGGTCTGCGTGACCCCGAGGAAGTGCTCCTGGTCAGGGGCCTTCTCGTAGGCATAGGCGGGCGAGAGCTGGATCTGGTCGACCTTCACCTCGTCGTTGAGGTAGGCCAGCACGTCGATGACGTCCTGCGGGCTGTCGTTGTTGAAGAAGGTGGAGTTGGTGCCCACCCGGAAGCCCGCGGCCTTGGCCTCCGCGATCGCGGCGATCGCCTCGTCGAAGGTGCCGTTCTTCTCCACCACCGCGTCGTGCCGCTCCCGCAGCCCGTCGATGTGGACGATGAAGGTGAAATACGGCGACGGTGTGAACTTCGCCATTTTCTTACGGAGCAACAGGCCGTTGGTGCACAGCAGGACAAACTTCTTGCGAGCAACGAGCTGACGGACGATCTCGTCGAGCTGCGGGTGCATCAGCGGCTCACCACCGGCGATCGCGACCACCGGCGCGCCGCACTCCTCCACAGCGGCCATGGCGTCCTCGACACTCATCCGCTGCTTGAGAACGGAAGCCGGGTGCTGGATCTTCCCGCAACCGGTGCACGACAGATTGCACGCGAACAGGGGCTCAAGTTCGAGAACAAGCGGAAAGTGCTTGCGCCGCAGCACTTTCTGCTTGGCCAGGTACGTCCCTATCCGCAACGAGTAGCGCCACTCCACCGCCACGGCAATACCGCCCTTCGGCGTCGACGTCGTACGGCCGTACGGCCGCTCCATCACAAGAACATACAGGGTGTACGTACAGCTTGTATGTCCGTCGTGGACGTCGGATCGGCCACTGTCCGCCCGGGGCGGGCCAGGTGACCCCTACGGCAGCGGCATCTGTCATCGCAGGTCAGCGAGGTGGCTACGCGGCCGCGTCGGCAACCAGACAGATCATCTGTCACGCATCCGACAACATGCGGGGCGTGCCTGGCAGGGCCGGAGGGCGCACCCGTGGCGGACCTGACAGCCCACCGCCGACGCGGACCATCGGCGGTGACGGCCACGTCACGCGGGTCCGAAGACATCGCCGACACGGTCCCGTGGCCACGACGCGCCGGGCCCCGGGACCCGCCCCACACCCCGGACACGAGCACCCGGACGTGAGCATGGCCACCCGCGAACGAAACGTGGGCGTGGGCGCGGTCACCGCGAACGCGACACTGCGCACGCGGGCCTGTGAACAACGCGGCACTGTGAACATGGACACTCCGGAGAACACGGGCGCCACCGGACATGGCGGCGTGAGTATGGTCACCCACAAGCACGACAGTCCCGAAAACCATCAACTCCGGAAACCATCAGGGGTGGGCCGGTTGCGCCCGCAACACACTCCACTCCTTTTCAGTGCATTGAGATAACGGTTTAATCGACGGGTCACCCGACCGGCCCGCCTGCCGAACGGGCCGCATACCTGCCAGATCCTGGCCAGGCAGCCACCCGAACGCCAAACAAGAGGTTATCTCAGTCACAGAGTTCCCAGGGTGGAACGCATACCATCGCCATGGAACCCATCGCCGTGGAACCCGCGCTTCCTCAAATCAGTGACAGGCGGCCCGTATCGCTGGTCCATCATATTCCTGGTGGAAGTTGTGCGTGGGCCCCGCCGGCGGGTCAGCGAACCCGTCGACCAAAGGGCGCCGGTCCCGACGCCTAATATCGGCGAAAAGCAACAGGACATCGGCACGGAGGTCACATGGGGTTGAGCACGTGTTGCGCAGCGAGGGCGAAGGCGGGCATATGACACCAGGCGGGCACTTGGTCACGCATCTGGTCGGCGGGCGGTTTCGGCTCGTCGAGCGGCTCGGCTCGGCTCGGGGGGGATGGGAACGGTCTGGCGTGCGTTCGACACCGACAGCAATGTCGAACGTGCGCTGAAGGAGATCCGTATTCCTGACCATCTCCCGGTCCGTGACCGCGAGATGCTGATCGAACGTGCCCGCCGTGAAGCGCGTAACGCCGCCCGGCTCGGCGTCCATCCCCATGTGGTCACCGTTCACGACCTGGTCGAGGATCACGATGCGCAGTGGATCGTCATGGATCTGGTATCCGGATACTCACTGGCAACAATGATCGCGCGCGACGGCGCACTGGACGAACGGGAAGTCGCCCGGATAGGTATCGCCCTGCTGGACGCGCTGGCGCACGGTCACCGCAAAGGCGTTCTGCACCGGGACGTCAAGCCGTCCAACGTTCTGATCACCTCTGACGGGACCGTCCGGCTCACGGACTTCGGGATCGCCGTCTACGAGACCGATCACCGGATCACCGCCGCGGGCGGCCTGGTCGGCACACCTGCCTACATGGCTCCCGAACGCATCCGCGGTGAGGAGGGCGGACCCGCCAGCGATCTGTTCTCGTTGGCGACGACTCTGCTGCATGCCACGGAGGGCATCTCCCCGTTCGGGCGGGACACCACCTTCGCCACCATGCACGCCGTGGTCTACGAAGCCCCGACCGTACCGACACGGGCCACCCGGGCCTACTCGGTGCTCAGCCCGATCCTGGCCAAGGAACCGTCCGCCCGCCCGCCGGCGGAGCGCATCCGCCGGCAGTTGCAGGCTCTGCTGCGCGCCGCGCGACCGGGCCCGCTGATGACCTCGAACGACTGGTCGGCCATGAGCGTCGCGCCGACGACCAACGCCTGGCCGGCCGCGAAAGCCTTCTACGAGGCCCCGACCATGTCCTGCGCGCTGACCGACCGGCCATATTCCAGTGACTACGAGTACACCGTCCACGAGCTTGACACGATCGGCATCGAGCTGCCGGCCACTGACGCGGCGCAGCCCGCGCCGTGGGAGGAGACAGCGCCACGGCGGGCACCCACCGAGCCGTCCTACAGCGACCCGGCCACCATCGAACAGCCCATCTGGAACGGCCCGCACCCGCCGCGGCCCCGTCCGCGGCCCGGTCGGACGAGGCGCTCGGCAGACCGCCAGCGCCAGCCCTCCCGCCGAGGCCTGTTGCTCGCAGGCATCGCCGCGGCAGGTCTGGGGGTGGGCGCCGGGACGGCCGGGTGGGCGGTACGGCGACTGCGGGAGCCCACCCGCCCGGGGACGGCGGCCGGGAGCGCGGCAGGACCGGAGGCGCTCACGTTCGGGCTGCCGGGAACGCCCGGCGTCGAGTTCGCTGGTTCACTCGTCGCCGATCAGCGTGGCTACTACCGTGAAGCGGGCTTCACGTCCACGCGCTTCCACGGCAGCGGGCCACACTTCCCCAGCGTGACGGCGTCGGTGGCCTCGGGCGCGGCCTTCGTGGGAGTGACCACCACGGACGCCGTCGCCCGTGAGGCCGCGGCCGGCGCGCCGCTGCGGATCATCGGCGCCCAGCGGCAGAAGTCCCCCTGGGCGATCGTCTCCCTGGGGGACCGGCCGATCCGGACACCACAGGAAATGATCGGTATGCGGGTCGCGACAGCCATGGGCAGCGCGGCCGTCTGGGCGTCGTTCCTGGCCGCCGCGGGAGTTCCCGCGACAGCGGTCCGGCAGGTCGTCGTCCCCGATCACGCGCAGGCCCTCGCGCAGGCCCTCACGCAGCGGCAGGTCGACGCGGCGCTGTCCTCCGTCGCCGACGTGCCGGTGGCCCTCGCCCGGCAGGGGATCGGTTGCTCGACGTTCCTGCTCGCGGATCACGGGTATCCGCTGGTCTCCAACGTGTACGTCGTGACCGCCGACGCGCTCACCGCCGCGCGCGGGACGGTCAAGGCCTTCCTCACGGCCGAGGTCCGCGGCTGGAAGCAGAACCTGGCCGACCCCATGCTCGCGGCCCAGCTCACCACCGACGTCTACGCGAAGTCGCTCCGGCTCGACGTCCGCGAACAACTGGCGGAGAACAGGGCGTTGAACGACCTTGTCCAGACGGCGCAGACCCGCCGGGACGGCCTGTTCACCATGACCGACGCCCTGATCGAGGCCAACATCCGGCTGCTGTCCACCGGCCCGGCGGCGCCGGTCGCCGGGCATCTGTTCGACCTGTCCGTGCTCCGGGAGCTGTACCAGGAGTGGCCACGCCTGATCTGAGCCTGATCCGGGTCTGATCTGAGCCTGATCCGGGTCTGATCCGAGTCTGATCCGGGTCTGATCTGACCAGGCCGCCGACCGTCACAGGGCACCGACTGCCGCGGGAGCCGGTACCCTCCCGGAGCCGCCCACCCGAAAGCCGGCCGGCCCGTAACGCCGTTGGCGCGGTTCGAAAGGCCGGTTCCGCGACCGGGCTCCGCGGGTGGCGAAACGGACGGAAAGCATC
>NZ_CAAAFS010000093.1:0-13125 GCF_900634755.1 Protofrankia symbiont of Coriaria myrtifolia | reverse complement strand
CCAGAAATCCGGCCGCCGGCACACCCGAATCGGGCGATCCGTACCCGGACAATGCTTCGGCGATCCCGGAACCGGGCACGAAAGAAGAATGATCGTAAATATTCCGGACGCCCGACGGCCGTTTCGGACCGTCAGCCCGGTTCACGACCCTCCCCACCGCGGTCACCCTTGCCTGGGCCAGGTTCGGGCATACTGCTTCCACGTCGTTCCGCATTCACTTCGGCGTCCTCCAGCAGCGGTATGACGGGCTGTCCAGAATATATTTGATCTGCTTTTTCCGGACGATTTCAGCGGGTCCGGGAAACTGTGTCCGAAACGGCGGTCAAAAACAGCGGCCACCACATCGGGAAGGAACCGTTCTTGACTGTCGTGAACGTGCTCGCCGAACTGGCCCCCGACCGGATGTTCGCGGCCGCGGTCGCCGTGGCCCACCGCCGGTTCGAACCGATACTGCGCCGGGTGGGCACATTTGTCACACCGCGACAGACCGCCCTGGACGTCGGCGCCTGGTACGGCCCGTGGAGCCACTGGATGTCGCGGCACGCCCGCCGCGTCGTGACGGTGGAACCAAACCCCGAGCTGGCCGCCTTCGTCACCCGCACCTGCCGGCCGAACGTCACGGTGGTGCCGAAGGCCGCGTCCGATGTGGAGGGTTTCGCCGAGCTGTGGCTGCCACCGGGTGGCCGGGGCACCGAAGGGCGCGCCTGCCTGCTCCCCCAGGGCTGCGGGCACGCCGAGCGTACCGGACACACCGAGCACACCGTGAAGGTCGAGACGGTCCGTCTCGACAGCCTCGACGTCGACGACGTCGGACTCGTGAAGATTGACGTGGAAGGACACGAACTCGCCGTGCTACGCGGTGCGGAAGGAATTATCCGGCGCTGGCGCCCGAATCTCGTCGTCGAGATCGAGGACAGCCGAAGCCCAGCGGCCGCGACCCTGGAACTGCTACGGAGCTGGCACTACCGGGGCTGGTTCCTCGACCGCGGGAGAATGCGCCCACTGGACGACTTCGATCTGGTCGGCCACCAGCGGGAAATGGCACCGTTGGCCCACCACGGCTACCTTCGAGCGGTACTGACCGGCAGCGGCCACCGATACGTCAACACCATCCTTTTCCTACCATCCTCCCGCTAGCCAGAACAGCCGGCAAAACCCCAGATCCGCATCCCAGCGCGGGAAAACGGCCCGGCAACCGCGAGCGGAGCCGTGCCGTCGAAAAACAGAGGCGACCCGGGGGCGAAAGCCACGTCATCGCTCCGTTCGCAGATCTGGGGCGCCCCGGTGGGGGTCAGCTGCGTACGGCCCGGTCGAGGAGGTCGGCGGCGAGGCGGGCGGTGCGTTCCCGCGTGGTTTCCGCCAGCAGGGGCGCCTGGATCCTTCCGCCTGCCGCCAGGTGCCGGTCGTAGGGGATGGCCAGCACACCCGCGCCACCGACCCGCAGGCGCGCCGCCGCTTCGTCGAGGTCGACGGCCATGTGGGGCGCGGTGGCCGTCAGGACAACCACGGCTCTGGCCAGCGCTTCCGGGCGGTTTCTCGGTGTGCCCTTCCACAGGATCGCCGGATACTTACCACGCACCCGTCATCGGTTCGCCGGTTCCGGGAGCGGTATCGGCTCAAGGGCGACATCGAGCGTGCCGGTCAGAGCGACCTGCTCCCAGGCGCCCGCGGGGAGTTCCGGCGTCTGCCGGAAACCCGCGCCGGGAGCCAGCAGGACCAGGGAACCGTCGGATCGTCGTTGCAGGGGGATGCGTTCCTCCCACCGCCACGGCCCGGCCAGATCGGGCGTGCCGCCCGCGACCAGCCCCACAACCAACTCCGCGGCAGGGCCCACCTCGGCAGGGTCCGTGTCGGCGGCGGGCCCGCCCGCCCCGGGCCGCGGCAGCCCGCCCAGGCTGGAGTCGGAGCGTCCGTCCAGCGTCCAGGTCACCGTGCGTGCCGCGCCGGAGGCGTCCGTGCCGGTGGCGAGCGGGTAGGTCTGCGCCCGGTCGCCTAGACGCAGGTAGAGCTGCGCGTAGGGATGGCCGGCGGGGACGGTCACCGACACCCGGACGTTGATCGTCCCACTGGTGACCGTGCGCAGCTCGACGAACGAGCCTCGTGGGCTGCCGGGCTCGGCCGCGGTTGGCAGCCCATCCGCGGCCGGCAGTTCGTCCGGGCGCAGCCGGTACAGCCGACGCTCCGGCATCCGTGCGGCGAGCCCCACGATGGCCGGGCCGATGTCCGCGGCGTACAGCACCTCGTCCGACAGGTCCGGGCTGTTGCGCAGGAGATGGTAGGGAACCTGGGTGTACCAGCTCGGGAGCGGCGGGGCGACGATCACGACCGCAGGCCCGCCGAGATCGTCGGGGACGAGGCCGAGCACATGCTCGTCCACCGTGTTCACGTACCGCTGGACCCGGACCTTGCCGGGGATGGCGGGTACGGTCACCGCCGCCAGCGCCAGCAGGCAGCCGCCGGCCACCAGCGCGCGGGCCGGCAGGCCACGGGCCGGCCGCGGGAGGAAGCGGCCGGGCAGGCAGCGCCACAGCCAGCACGCCCCGGAGGCGGCGAGGACGACGACGGGTGTCAGCGCCGCCATGTGGTAATGCGGGCCGATGCCGTCGCGCAGGCTCGGCATCGCCATGGCGCTGCCCCACCAGAGAGAAATACGCGACAAAGACCAGCAGCACGTTGGCGGCGAGCAGCAGCCGGGCGCGGCGGCGCTCCGCCACCAGCAGGCCGACTATCGCGAGCACGACCAGCGCCCGGCCGCCGAAGAGCCAGCCGGGAGCGGCTGCGACGGTCTCCTCCCACGCCTGCAGCGCGAGCCGGCGGGTGAAGAGGAACGACGGTTCGGACGGCAGGATCCGGCGCTCACCAAAACCGAAACGATCCAGCGGATCGGCGGCGGCCAGCGGCAGCAGCAGCACCGATCCGGTGACATGTCGGCAGAAGGCGGCCACGGCCACGGCGAACGGCAGCGCCCCGAGCCCGATCCACCAGGTGTGACGCAGCAGGGCACACGGTGACAGCCGCCGTCGGCGGCCCGCCAGCAGCCGCCCGCCGACGGAAAGCCCACCGCTGAGAAGGCCACCGGCGGGAAGGCCCTCGGTGAGAAGGGCACCGACGGAAGGTACGCCGGTGACGCAACGTGCTGTCACGATGAGCGCACAGAGCAGCGTCACCAGCAGGGCGTCGAACGGGCGGGCCGTCGCCGCGAGGCCGAGTGCCACGCCGCCGGCCAGCAGCGACAGGCGCGAACCCGTGCGGGTGCCGCGCGCCGCCTCGGCGATCGCGATCGTCAGGGCCGCCGCGGTGAACGCGTACGCCATCGGCAGCGCCGTGTGCACGACCACCAGCGGGGAGAACGCCAGGAACGCGGCGGCGAGGAGGGCGGTGGCCACATCGTCGAACAACTCCCGGGCAAGGCGGTACACCCCGATCACCCAGGCCGCCGCCACCAGCGCCGGAGCGACGATCATCGTCCCGAACAGCAGTTGGGACGCGGCCAGCATCGCGGGCCAGCCCGGCAGGTACTTGGTGAACACCCGCCCGTCGTGGACGCCGGTCAGCCAGGGGCGGAAGAACGGCTCCGCCAGATTCTGATCAAGGGTGAGCTGCCCGTGCAGCAACATCCTGGCCTGCATGACATAGGCGGCCTCGTCCGCGTCACCCGAGCCGTGACGGAACAGCGTGCTCTGCAGCAGCACGCTCATCACAAAGGACAGCGTGGCTAGGGCGGCGAGCGTGAGGCCGGCCCGGGACGGCCGCCATCGCCGGCCCAGGCGCTGCCACCCGCCCAGGTGCTGCTGCCAGCCCGGGCCCGGCTGTCGGCCCGGGTCGCGCCGTCCGCCCAGCAGCCGTCGCAGCGGGCCACGGGCTTCTGGAGTACGACCGGTGGCCGTCCCGACGTCCGCCAGGGTCTCGAGGTCACCGGGGGAGCCAGGGGAGTCGAGAGAGCCGAGGTCGCGGTGCGACGACGGCGGGTCCGCGAGAACCCCGCTGGTCGACATCTGGCGCATCCGGTGGACCGTAGCAGAAGTCACATCCTGTGCTTTTCACCGCATACTCACAAAGCTGCGCCAAAGACAAAGAATGTGACTCTCCGTATCCGAACATGCCGTTTCAACTACGTCAACCATTTCTCCGTCAACTACCGCGGGCTTCACCGCGTCGGAGAAACGCCGATTCCCCGGCCGAAACCGACCGGGGAATCGATACGCCACGGGAATCAGGGGCGGGAAGCAGCAGAGGGTGGCCAGCGGACCAGCTACCCGGCCGCCCTCACCGGACCGAGCGGCGCAGCTCCTTGGGAAGATGGAAGGAAATCGTCTCGGCCCCCACCGAACGCACGCCGACGGTGGTGTGTCCCAGGCCCGACAGCGCCCGGGTCAGTTCGTCGACCAGGGTGGGAGGCGCGGAAGCACCCGCGGAAATACCGACGGTGTCCGCGCCGGCCAGCCAGTTCATCTCCACCTCGCCGACATCCCCGACGAGATAGGCGGGCACACCCTCACGCTCGGTCACGTCGACGAGCCGACGCGAGTTGGCGCTGTTCTGCGACCCGACGACGAGAACCACATCGGCCTCGACAGCCACCCGCCGGATCGCGTTCTGCCGGTTCGACGTCGCGTAGCAGATGTCCGCGGACCCGGGGCCGATCACGGCCGGGAAGCGGTCGCGCAGCGCGTCGACAACCTCCTCCGCCTCGTCCACGGCAAGCGTCGTCTGCATCAGGTAGGTCACCCGCTGCGGGTCGTCGACCTCCAGGTGGGCGACGTCGGCGGGCGACTCCACCAGCTTGATCTTCCCTGGTGCCTCCCCGAGAGTCCCGTCCACCTCCTCGTGCCCGGCATGGCCGATGAGCAGGACGGTGTCCCCCCGCGCGGTGAACCGGCGGGCCTCCGCGTGCACCTTCTCCACGAGCGGACAGGTCGCGTCGATCACCGACAGGTTGCGGTCACCGGCCTGGTCCCACACGGCGGGGGCGACCCCGTGCGCGGAGAAGACCACGGTCGCGCCGGGCGGCACCTCGTCGAGCTCCTCGACGAAGACGGCGCCGCGGCTGGCGAGATCGGCAACCACGTGGCTGTTGTGGACGATCTGCTTGCGGACGTAGACGGGCGCGCCGTGCAACTCCAGGGCGCGCTCGACCACCTCGATCGCCCGTTCGACCCCGGCGCAGAACGCCCGGGGCTCGGCGAGCAGCACCTGCCGTGGCCCGACGGCCGCCGCCCACCGTTCGAGCACCGGCCCGAAGGTCATCATCGTCCGCAGCCCGGCGATCCCCCGGCGGGCCAGGTCGAGACGTCCCAACGGCTGCTCGGCGGTGTCGACGACAACGCGGATGATGGCCAGCGGCACCCCGTTCGCGCCCGGGGCGACCTGGGCCGACTCCATGTCCACGGCGATCGCGCCGGTGGCCGCGAGCTCGGTGCGAGCGGTACCGACCGCAAGCCGTGGCACCGACACCACCGGGCCGACGTGCACGGTCAGCCCGGCCCGCCGCAGTTCGCCGGCGAGCAGGGGCGCGGACAGGCAGCGGGCGCTGACCGAACCGTCGGCGGTACGGACCTCGTCAGCCACCACCACGTCCCCGGGTTTCACCCCCGGGCCGAGGCCGCCGCCGAGACCGACCAGGGCGACGGCGTCGGCCCGCGCCTCCCGGATGATGCGGGTGGAGCGGCTGGCGTGCTCCGGCCCCATACCCGTGCGGACGAGGATCGTGCCCGCGGGCAGACCCGAGCGGGCCGCGGCCCATGCCTCCAGCCGCAGCGGCGCGGCCACCACCAGGCGCGGGCGCCGCCGCGGAAGGGGCGGGCGGCCCGGCGCGGGTACGCCGAGAGCCCCGGCCCCGGCCCCGGCCGACCCGGCCGTCCCGGCCGGAAGGCCTTCGGATGCCGGTACCGCCGGGGTCTGCGCCGGCACGTCTGCCGCCGACACCGGCGGCGTCGCCACCAGTGGTAGCGCCTTCCGTACGGAAGGCGCTGTCGGTGCCGCCGCCGGCCCTGGCGCCGCCGTCGGTACGTGCGCCGGTGCGGATGGCGCGGGTACGGCCGGTGCGGGTACGACGGGCGCGGGTACGACCGGCGCAGCCGGTGCCGCGGGTGCCGGTACCGGTGCGGCCGGTCCCGCGGATGCTCGCGTCGGCGCCGTGGGGGCTTCGGCGGGAACCGACGTCCTCGATGTCTCCGGTGCCGAGAAGGTCATGATGCGGACCTGCCGCTCAGGTATCGGCCGAGCGCGGTCAGTGGGAAGACCAGCCGATACAGGTGGTAGTTGATCGAAAAGTCACCGGGAAAACCGGTGCCGGTGTAGTAGGGCTCGTCCCAGGTCCCGTCCGGGCGCTGCGTGTCGACCAGCCAGCGCACCCCGCGTTCGACGGCCGAGGATGCCGGGTCGGCGGCGAGCAGCGCCAGCAGCGCCCACGCCGTCTGCGACGCGGTCGCCTCGCCCCGGCCGATCCACGTGTCGTCGGTGTAGGAGCGCAGGTCCTCGCCCCACGCGCCGTCGGGTCTCTGGTGCTCGACCAGCCAACGCAACGCCCGGACGATCGACGGATGGTCGGCCGGGACGCCGGCGACGATCAGGGCCGGGACGACCGCGCCGGTGCCGTAGATGTGGTTGACCCCCCAACGGCCGAACCACGACCCGCCCGGTTCCTGGTTGTCCAGCAGCCACTGGACCGCGCGTTCGGTGATCGGGCTGTTGGCCTGGCCGACCTCGGCGAGCATTTCCACGATGTGCGCGGTGACGTCCGCGGACGGCGGGTCGATCACCTCGCCGAAGTCGCAGAAGGGCAGCTTCGTGGGGAGCGTCCGGGTGTTGTCCGCGTCGAAGGCCCCCCACACCCCGCCCGCGGAGCGCATCCCGATGGTCCAGTCCACCCCGCGGCGTCCCGCGTCCCGCAGCCGGGCCGCGAGCTGGGGTTCGGCCGCCTCGAGTCCACCCGGCGCGGGCGACGGGTCGGCTGTGTCCCGCCCGTGCCGCGGGCTCTGTCCGTATCCGGGGCCCTGTCCGTATCCGAGGCCCTGTCCGTATCCGGGACCGAGGATGCGTTCGATAGCGAGCACCACCTCGGCGGTGTCGTCGACGTCCGGGTACAGGTCGTTGTCGAACTCGAAGGCCCACCCGCCGGGCGCCAGCGCCGGGCGTCGGACCGCCCAGTCGCCGGCCACGGTGACCTCCTCGTCCGCGAGCCACCGGGCGGCACGCACCACGGCCGGGTGATCAGCGGCCAGACCGGCGTCACGCAGGGCGACGACGGCGAGCGCGGTGTCCCACACCGGGGACTGGCAGGCCTCCAGCCGGCGGACCATCCCGGCAGGCGTCCGCTCGCGGACGGTGAAACGCTCCAGCCCCCGCAGGCCGGCAACGATCACCGGATGGTTCATGGGGTAGCCCAGCAGCGTCAACGCCATGATCGAATACACCCAGGGCGGCTGGATGCCGCCCCAGCAGCCGTCGGCCTCCTGGCGGACGACTATCCATTCGGCGGCCCGGCGCAGCGCGTGCCGGCGCAGCAGCTTCAGCGGGCGGCGCTCGTAGCGGTGCAGCACCGCGTCCAGCCGCTCGAACGCGCCCGGCCAGGAGCGCAGCGGCGCCGGCGGCTTCGGCGGGACGTCCACCCGGAGCTCGTCGATCTCGAAACCGAGGGAACGTTTCGGCCGCAACGACCCGATGATCGTCAACGGCATGATCGACTGCCGGGCCCAGCAGGCGAAGTCGTACAGGTTGAGCGGGAACCACGACGGCAGCAGCACCAGTTCGGGCGGCATCACCGGTAGGTCGTCCCAGGACCACTCGCCGAACAGCGCCATCCAGATCCGGGTGAAGACCCGGGTCCGGGCGATGCCGCCGTTCGCCCGGACGAACTCGGCCGCGGACCGCATGTGCGGTGCGTCCGGGCTGTCGCCGGCCAGGCGCAGCGCCACGTACGCCTCGAAGGTGGCGTTCAGGTCGGCCGGGCCGCCGAAGAAGGTGGCCCAGGTGCCGTCCTCGCTCTGCTGCGAGCGGATCCAGCGGGCGGTCTCCTCGGCCTCCTGCGGGGTGAGGATGCCGAGGAACTGCCGGAGCAGAAGGTCCTCGGCATCCATGGTGACGTTGGTCTCAAGCTCGCCCTTCCACCAGCCCTGGTCGGACTGCAGCCCCAGCAGGTGGTCGCGGGCCCGGACGGCGGCTGCCGCCACCGTGTCGGAAAAGGTTTCGCGGGAGACTTCGTAGTCGGTGGTCGAACTCATCGGCAGCTCCCGTCCACATGTGGGTCCCGGTGCGGTACGAACAGCGGTGTCACGGCTTTGTCACCGATCCCGTTCGGTGACAAAGCGGGCCAGGGCAAGCAGTTCGGTTTCCACCAGCGGCGGCAGGGACAGCGACGCGATCAGCTTGGCGCACTCGTCGAGCTGGCGGTCGGCCTCGGCCGTGGTCCACTCCCGCCCGCCGGCGCGTTCCACCAGCCGTGCAATGTGGTGCAGCTCGCTCTCGGAAGCGTCTCCCGAGGACGCGAGGAAGGTGCGCAGTTCGTCGGCGTCGGCGCCACCGGCGTCCAGCGCCACCACGACCGGGACGGACTTCTTGCGTGAGCGCAGGTCCGACAGCACGGGCTTGCCGGTCACCGCCGGGTCGCCCCAGATGCCGAGCAGGTCGTCCACGAGCTGGAAGGCCGTCCCCAGCCGGGAGCCGAACTCGGCGAGGCCGTCGACGAGCTCCGTCCGCCCGCCCGCGAGCACCGCGCCGATCGCGGCCGAGCAGGACAGCAGCGCGCCGGTCTTGCCGTCCTCCATCGTCAGGGTGTCGGCGACGGTGACGTCGTTGCGGGTCTCGAAGTACAGGTCCTCGGCCTGGCCGCGGACGAGGTCCTGCACGCCTGCGCCGAGCATGATCGCGGCGCGGCGGCCCGGCTCCCCCTCGACCTCCAGCAGCACCTGGGTCGCCAGCCCCAGCAGGGCGTCACCGGCGAGAATCGCGCCGTCGGCGCCGAAGACGGTCCAGGCGGTGGGCCGGTGACGGCGCTCGGTGTCGCCGTCCATGAGGTCGTCGTGCAGCAGGGAGAAGTCGTGGACGAGCTCGACCGCGACCGCGCCGGGCAGCCCGACCTCGACCGCGGCACCGGCCGCCTCCGCGGACAGCAGTGCCAGTGCCGGACGTACCAGCTTGCCGCCGCCGCCCGGCAGCGGCGTGCCCTCCGCGTCGGTCCAGCCGCGGTGGTAGGCGACCACCCGGCGCAGCCGGGGATGGAGCCGGTCGACAGCGGCGCGTAGCGCCGGCACTGCCAGAGTCCGGCCCCGCTCGATCGCTTCGGGAACCAACGTGGTCATGCCGGGAATCCCCCTGTCGGTGACGCTGTCGATATCGATGTTGCGTTCGGCGTCGCGCCTGGAGCCGCGGTCGAGGCCGCCGCGGATGTCGGCGCCGACGTCGGCGCGGGTAGCGGAGCCTGCTCGGTGGGCAGAGCCTGCTCGGTGGACGGAGCCTGCTCGCTGGGCAGGGCCGGCGGTGCCAGCGAAGTAGGCGGCACCGGCGGGGCCGGCGGAGCCGGCGAACTGGGCGGAGTCGGTGGGGTCGACGGTGGACTCGGCTGTGGGGATGCCGCCGGCGGCGGCGGGGCGCTCGGTGCGCCCGTCGGCCCGGGAGCCGATGATCCCGGTGGGCTAGAAGACGACGGTCTCTCGCCAGGGACCTTGGTCTCCGGCGTCCGGGACGATTGTGACGTTTTACACGGGCTGGCCGGCGACGACCCGCATCCTCCCAACTGCGCAGGAGTACCACCGGATGTCACGACCACGGGCAGCAACCGGCGGGCCGGGCCGGGTGACGGCGGCCTGGGGCGCCAGCCACCGAGCGCCACCTTTGCCGCGGCCAGCCCGCTGCGCACCGCGCCCTCCATGGTCGCGGGCCAGTCCGTGTCGGTCCACGCGCCGGCCACCGCGAGCCCGGGCAGTTCGGTGGCCGGGCCGGGACGCAGCGCCCGGGTACCGGGGGCCTGCCGGAACGTCGCGGTGCGCTCCCGGGTGACGAACACCTCGATCGCCTCGGCGTCCCGCGCGGCGGGCAGCAGCCGACGCATCTCCTCGACGAAAATGTCACGGATCTCACCGGCGGGCCGGTCGATCCAGTCGTCCGCGGCCGACAGGGAGATCGCCAGGTACTGCGCGCCCGCACGCTCGGGGTGATCGGCCACCGACTCGGCGATCCCGCTGGAGGCGGTCCGGTCGAAGACCCACTGGACGGGGGACCCCACCACGGCCAGGAAGGGCCCCCGCAGCACCGGCCGATCGTAGATCATGTGCACGTTGACGATCGGTGACGAGCCAAGGTCGACGAATCGTTTCGGGTCCGCCACCGCGCCCGCGGGCAGCAGGGCCGCCGCCGCCGGCGGCGGCACGGCGAGCACCACCGAGTCGGCGTCGAGCGTGCCGCTGTCGGTGACCACTCGCCACCCGGTCGCCGTCCGGTCGATTGTGCGGACCTTCACGCTGGTCCGCACGTCCGCGCCGACGTCGGCGAGCTCCGAGGCCGCCGCCTCCCCGTGCAGCCGCTGGAGGGGCACCTCCGCCCAGCCGATGTCCCCAGCGTCGGCCCGCTCCAGCAGGCCGGTGCGCACAACCTTGGCGGCGAGCCCGAGGGAGGCCGCGTCCGCGGGGGCGTTGAGGGTGGCGACGGTCAGCAGTTCCCACAGCGCCTCGATCGTGGCCGGTGACTGGCCCCGGCGGGCCAGCCAGCTGCCGAACGAGACACCGTCCACCTCGGGCCGACTCGGGTCGAGCCGGCCCAGCTGGTAGGCGGCGAGCGCGGCCCGCAGCCGCTGGCCGAACGGGAACGCGCGGTATCCCAGCAGCGCCGGGGTCAGGTGCAGCGGCGCCGGCCAGGGGATGCGGGTACGCCGCAGCCGGGCGTTCGTACCGGAGTCGGCGAGCAGCACCGGGACGTCCAGCCGCTGCTGGAGGGTGGTCAGGTGCTCGACGCCGAGCCGGCGGAGGAACCCGCGGTAGGCGGTGCAGCAGCGCATGAAGACGTGCTGGCCGGTGTCGACCCACAGCCCGTCCCTGGCGAACGAGGCGGTGGCGCCGCCCAGCCGCGGCCGTGCCTCCAGCAGAGTCACGTCCGCGCCGATGTCCGCGGCGGTCAGCGCGGCCGACAGGCCGGCGAGCCCACCACCGACGACGACCATCCGGTGACCGCCCGGCGGCGGCGGCCCGGCGGCGAGCGCCGCGGCGGGCTGTGTCACGACAGGCAGTGCCTGTTTCGGTGCCTGTTCTGATGGCGGCGCGTCCGACGGCGTCCCGGTATCCACGCTCATGCGGCCGACACCTCCGGGCGCCCGGCCAGGCTGCGCGCGGCCACCACCGCCTTCTCCCAGCCCGGCAGCGACAAGCGCTGCTGCAGGACGGGGGCGGGATCGGTCCTGATCCGGCGGTTGAGCCGCAGGTAGATCCCGGCCATCGCCCCGCAGCACGCGGCGCTGCGCCGGTCGAGCATGGTCAGCAGTTTCAGACCGCGCCCGTACCATTCGTCGGCCCGTTGCGCGCACTCCCGCAGGTATTCGACGAGTGCGTCCTCGGGACCGCCGAGCCTGCCGTCCGGGCCGAGGGCAAGGGTGATCCCGGCCTTTTCCAGTTCGGCCCGGGGCAGATAGATCCGGCCGGTAATCAGGTCCTCCCGGACGTCTCGGAGAATGTTGGTCTGTTGTAGGGCGATCCCGAGCTCGTCGGCGACCGTGGCGGCCCCCGCGTCCGCGTGCGCCGCCTGCGTGCCGAAGATCCCCAGCGACAGACGCCCGATGGTGCCGGCCACCCGTCGGCAGTACTCGACAAGGTCGTCGAAGGACTCGTAGGTGACCCCACGCAGATCCATCTCGACACCGTCGATCAGTTCGCAGAAGGCGTCCACCGGGATGGGGAAGCGCCGGCAGGCGTCATCCAGAGCTATCAGAACCGGGTCGGAGCTGGCCGCGCCGAGCCCTGTGATGTCCGCCCGGGCCGCGGCCAGGCGGATGGCCTTCTCCTCGAGGGGCAGGTCACCGTCGCCGATGTCGTCGAGCCGGCGGGCGAAGGCGTACACCGCGGACAGCGCCGCCCGTTTGTCGACCGGCAGCAGCCGGATGCCGTAGGCGAAGTTGCGTGCGGCCTCACGGGTCAGCGCCTCACAGGACGCGTATGCTTCCTCTACCGTCGGCGACCGGAAACGACCGTCGGAGGTCATTCGCCACCTCCACCCGCAGCGGGCCTGTTGATGATCCCACCGCCGGTGACCAGCGGCGGCAGCACGACGCGCGCCGAGCGGGCCGCCCGCCGGGCGGACGGGGTGAGCGAGGTCAGCGCCACCGCCAGGGCGTAGCGGACGATCCGTGGCTTCGGCGCGGTCGGGGCGCCGCCGAGGACGTCGCACCCGGCCCGTTCGACCGCGTCCAGCGCCGCGCGGCCACCGCCGACGAACCCGGCCAGGAGCAGCCGCAGCCGGCCCTCGACCAGACCCACCAGCGGCGTGCCCTCGTCGAGGATCCGGCGGGCACGCAGCACCTGGAAGGCGATCAGCTCCCGTACCGCCGGGCCGGCGCTGGGGTGCGCGAGGTCCCGCTCGTGCACCCCGAAGCTGTCGAGGTCCTCCCGGGGCAGGTAGATTCGGCCGGCGGCATAGTCCTCGGCCACGTCCTGCACATGCTCGACGATCTGCAGCGCCGTGCAGACCCGGTTCGACAGCTCGACCCGGTCAGGGGTGCTGACGCCGAAGACACCGAGCACCATGTGTCCCACCGGATCGGCGGACAGGGTGCAGTAACGCAGCAGGTCATCGAAGGTGTCGTAGCGGGTGACCAGCTGGTCCTGCCGGTTGGCCGCGACGAGCCGGCGGAACGGCTCCGGCGCCAGACCGCATTCCCGGACGGTCGGTGCCAGCGCCTGGATGACCGGGAGTGTGGGCGTCCCGCCCCAGATTCGGTCAAGATCGGCTTCCAGCGCGTCGAGCAGTGCGAGCCGGTCGCCGCTCGCCTCGTCACCGATGTCGTCGACGAGGCGGGCGAATCCGTAGATGGCGAACAGGTGCTGCCGCTGCCGGGCCGGCAGGATCAGCGGAGACACCGGGAAGTTCTCGGCGGAAGCCGCCCGCAACACATCCTGGGGTGAGGACGTGAGGGCGTCCCCGGGC
>NZ_CAAAFS010000092.1:0-8613 GCF_900634755.1 Protofrankia symbiont of Coriaria myrtifolia | reverse complement strand
ACGCAAAGGTCGGCCCGCCTGGCGGCGAGCCGACCTTTGCGTCGCTTGTGGTCATGCGCCTCCCCCTCGTCAGCGGTTGGGCCTGACACGCGCCGCGGGAACGATCCGGCGGCGCGCCTGAACAGGTCTGCTCTCCAAATTCCTGAGCCTCCGGCCGCACGAAGCAATAATGATCATGCAACCTTCACCCTCACGGTCCCCCCTGGTGCCCCGGAGGCTGTGAAGACCTCCGGCGACGCGCGACAGGCACGACGCCGCCGGCGGCGGCCCTCCGGTGGCCCGGGGACCGAAGGCCTCCCGGATCGGCTCCCGGGACCCCGAGCGCGAAAAACCATGGCCGTGCCACCTCCGGCCGGCCATCCGATATGCGGCACGCCCTTTTTCAGCGCGTGCCCCACATGATTCCCCGATCCAACCGATATGACCCCGTTACCGCCTGTCCGGGTACTGTGCGGACCCTCACATCCACGAGGGACACCGCCATGCCGCGGGACGTGCTGCGAGAGCCCTCCCCCACCGGTGGCCACCACTGCCGCGACATGGTCGAACAGGAGGCCGCCGGCCATGACCGCGCCGCGGCCGGGCACGGCGTCCGTCTCCTCCGTCGCGCGATGCATCACCGGCGGTCCGGGCCGGCCTCCCCGTCGTCCCGAGCGCTTCTAACCGAAGATTCCCGCCAGCCGCCGGTAGAGCGTAGGCGTCACCCCGTGGACCCGGGCGGCAAACGACAACCAGCGCGGTACCCAGATCTCGGCCTGTCCCCGCCCGGTCGCGAGCAGCATGCGCTCGGCGACAAGGCGAGCCGGTTGCAGACGTGGCCATCTGCGCACGTACGGCGCTCCACGACGGCGGAAGAAAGCGGTGTCAACGACCCCCGGAAAACACAAAGTGACCGTAACACCACGACCGGCGACCTCAGAACGCAGGGCGTTGGCGAACCCGACCAGCGCGGCCTTGGTCGCCGAGTAGGCGACCTCACCACGTACCCCCAACGCTCCGGCGACGCTGCCGACCAGCAGAATGCGCCCGTGCCCACGCTCAAGCATGGCCGGGAGCACGGCGCGGACGAGCGCCATCGGCGAGAGCACGTTGACCGCCACGAGCTCGGCAAGGGCCTCGTGGGAAAGCTGGTCGAACGGGCTGGCCGAACCAAGACCGGCCGCGCACACCAGCAGATCGAGATCGCCGAGAAGATCCTCGCTGCGGGAGGCCACCGTGGCCTCGGCGCCCGGGACCGACAGGTCCACCGCGATCCGGTGACCGGACGTGGAGGCGGCAACCTCGTCGAGCGCGACACCATTGCGGCCGACCAGCAGGACCTTGCAGTTCATCTCGCCGAGCAGCAGCGCCGCCTCCCTACCAATTCCGCTGCTCGCGCCGGTGACAAGCGCTGTCCTGGGCGGCCATCCCCGGCTGCCCGCGAAGCGGGACTGCTCGGCGACGACGTGCAGGCGGCTGTCCGGAACCGTGGGACGGGCCGGTGTATACAACAAAACCCTCCGGTCGCGCGGTGGTCGCCTCCTCCCGGGCGGGAGACGGTCGCGGTCAGGCCCTCGGAACCTGGATGTCGCCAGCGCTGACGACAAACGGTCGGCCCCACGTACGGCCCAGCCCTATTTCATCGCCCCACGGCCGGAACGTCCATCGTCAGGTAGACGACACGACCCCGAAAGCCTTGTCGGACCCATCATGGCAACGACGGATCCACGCCGCAAGCACTACATGACATTCGGTCAACATTCACCCAAAATTTGATTGTCGACCGATGGCACCCATCACATTCGGTACACGACATCGGAACACGGATTTTTCACTGCCGACATACCGCGGCCCGTCATCAGACCCCGATAGACCCCGATGTGGCTAGAAGAATTCAATCATATCACCCGGATGTATCCCCGCATTGCTGAAGGTGCCGCCTGGCGCCTCCACCGCCTCCGTGTAAGCGGCCTCAGTTCGGTAGACCTCACAACTGTTCGGATTCTCTTCACCACACGGCGTCATCTCCTGGATCGTCACCACCCGCCCGTACCGGGAAAACACGATCGAGAGCGGGATCAGGGTCCGATACATGTAAAAACCGTCCGTCGACTCTCTGCCGAAGACGAACAACATGCCGGTTCCGGACGGCAGCGACGTGCGGTCCATGAGCCCACGCCTACGGGCGGCCGGCGTCTCGGCAACCTCGACGGTGAGGATCACCGTCCCCACCCGCATCCGACGGGTCGCCGGGCCCGCTCCGGCCCGCGCCAGGCCGTCGGCAGCGGGGTCACCGACGGTCACCGTTGGTTCGGTGGCCGGGCCCCCCGCCGACGGCGGCGACCGGACCGGAGCGGTCGACAGCCGCGGCGCGCACAGCCAGACAGCACCCCCGACAGCGATCGCCAGAGTCACCACCGAAAACACGTAACGTGATCGGAGCATTATCAACAGGGTACCCGACCACCTCACGACTGCTACTCAAAGCCAACAAATGCTGACCAGGAGCAGCATTGTGCTCTTTCTTCACACCGCCAGCGGCCCAGCCCCGGGTATCCCCGGTATCCCCGGACAGGTATCCTCGGTGGGAACAGCTGGGAGACAGCCAAGGACGGCCCGGACGGGACGTTGCCGGCGTCGAGCCGAGCCGAGCCGAGGGCCTATCCGGTGGGCCCGAGAGCGTCGAGAGCGGCCTCGACGACCTCACGCCGGACGTCCTCCGGAACGAGCGGCTGATCGACACCGATCTCCCCCGGGCCGCCGCGGGCGGCGTCGACGCCCGCGGCGGCCAGCGCCCGCCGCTCCAGCGCGGTGCCGAGGATGCCCGCCTGCACACAGCCGACCGCGCAGCGGGCCCTCAGGATACGTGACGGAGTGGGTTCTGGCCCGGCCAGGGCGATCACGATGGCATCCCGGTGCGAGGCGAGGTCCCCCTTGCCGACCTGTCGGTGGATCACCGACGGGTCGTCGACAAAGGCGGACAGCACCGCGCCCGGACCGGCCATCGCCTCGACCAGACCCTCGATGATCGACCGAGCCGACACCGGTGGATCAACGCGCGAGAGATCGCTCACATGGCCGAACGCCTCCACGAACGGCTGCACCGCTGCGTCCAGAATCATGTCCTTGGACGCGAAGTGGTAGTAGAGAGCGGCTTTCGTCATACCAAGGCACTGTGCAATGTCACGGATTGACGTCCCTGCGTAACCTCGCTCGTTGAACAGCTGGACGGCGACGGCAAGGATCCGGTCACGCGTATCCGCAGCGTGAGAACGCGGGGCACGACCGGGCATCGTCGCCATGCACCCCTCTCAGCAGGAGGTCCGGAGCGGAAACCTGTAGCCATCCTGACAATATCCTCTCCTACTGACCGATCGGTAGACTACCCCGATCGACCGATCGTCCAGAACGCCCGGGGATACCGGCGTTCTGGGCTGACCCTGACCCGTCCATCGGCCCAGACCCGGGGGGAAACCCGTGGCATCGCTCGCGCGTTGGTGCTTCCGTCACCGCTGGATCGTCCTGCTGCTGTGGTTCGCGGCCCTGCTCGGCTTCGGGACGGCCGCATATGCTGCCGGCACGGACTACAAGAACAACTTCTCACTTCCCGGAACCGAGTCCCAGCAGGCGATCGACCTGCTCGAACGGGAGTTCCCCGCCGCCGCCGGCGAGACCGCGAGCATCGTGCTGCACGCCCGCACGGGCACCCTCTACAACCCGCTGCTCGAAGCCGACGTGGTCCCCGTGCTTGAGCGGGTCGCACGCCTGCCACACGTGGTCGCCGTGATCAGCCCGTACGACCCGGCGGGCGCCGGCCAGTTCACCAGGGACGGCCGGACCGCCTTCGCCACGGTCGCGCTGGACGACCAAGCCGTCGACATCCCCCGCTCCGACCTCAAAGCGATCATCGATACCGCCCGCGCGGCCGACAGCGGGCCGCTGCAGGTCGAAGTAAGCGGGACCGCGGTCGCCATCGTCGAACAGCCGCAGCAGAACACCAGCGAGCTGCTCGGGGTGGTGGCCGCCGCGATCATCCTGTTCATCGCCTTCGGGACCCTGCTGGCGATGACGCTGCCCCTGGTCGCCGCGGTCATCGCGCTCGGCGTCGGGATGGCCGGCATCGGCCTGGTGTCCCACGTGATGTCCGTCGCCCAGTTCGGGCCGACGCTGGCGACCCTCATCGGCCTGGGCGTGGGTATCGACTACGCGTTGTTCATCGTCAACCGGCACCGTATCGGCCTGCGGGCGGGCAAGACCCCCGAGGAGGCGGCCGTCACCGCCATCAACACCTCCGGGCGGGCCGTCCTGTTCGCCGGGCTCACCGTCTGCATCGCGCTGCTGGGCATGTACGCGCTCGGGGTCACCTTCCTCTACGGTGTCGCGGTCTCCGCGGCCCTTGCCGTCTCGCTGACCATGGCCACCGCGGTCACGCTGCTCCCGGCGCTGCTGAGCTTCTACGGGATGAAGGTGCTCGGCCGGGCCGAACGGGTGAAGCTCGCCCACATGGGCCCCGAGCCCGAGCACCCGTCCGGTTTCTGGTGGCGGTCGGCCCGCCGGATCGAACGGCGACCGGTGCTCTACGCCGTGCTGTCGGCCGCCCTGATCATGATCACCGCACTGCCGTTCTTCTCGCTGCGGCTCGGCACGGCCGACGAGGGCAACGGATCGCAGTCCAAGACGTCCCGGCGCGCCTACGATCTTCTGGTCAGTGGGTTCGGGCCCGGGTTCAACGGGCCGTTCAGCCTCGTCACGAAGATCCACTCCCCCGCCGACTTCACGGCACTGGAGACGGTGGTCACCGAACTGCGTGCCGAGCCGGGGGTCGCCGTCGTCTCACCGGCACAGCCGAGCCCGAGCGGACAGGCCGCGATCGTGGCGCTGTACCCGAGCACAAGCCCACAGGACGCCAGGACCGCCGCGCTGCTCAAGCGACTACGTGGGACGACCATCCCACGGGTGACCACGGGCACCGCCCTGGACATCAAGATCGGCGGTGTGACCGCGACCTACCAGGACTTCTCCGACGTCCTGACCAGCAAGCTCCCGCTGTTCATGGGGGTGGTCGTGGCGCTGGCCTTCCTGCTGCTGATGGCGGTGTTCCGCAGTGTCGTCGTACCGCTGACGGCGTCGGTGATGAACCTGCTGGCGGTCGGCTCGGCGTTCGGGGTGATCGTCGCGATCTTCCAGTGGGGATGGCTCGCGGGCCTCATCGGGGTCAAGGGTGGCCCGATCGAACCCTTCCTGCCCGTGATGCTCTTCGCCATCCTCTTCGGGCTGTCCATGGACTACGAGGTGTTCCTGGTCAGCCGGATCCACGAGGAGTGGCTCGTGCGCCGGGACAACCGGATCGCGGTCTCCCTCGGGCAGGCCGAGACCGGCCGCGTGATCACCGCCGCTGGCGCGATCATGACGCTGGTCTTCGCGTCCTTCATCCTCGGGGCCGACCGGGTGATCAAACTGTTCGGCCTCGGGCTCGCGGTGGCCGTTCTCATCGACGCGTTCATCGTCCGGGCGCTGCTGGTACCCGCGCTCATGCACCTGTTCGGGAAGGCGAACTGGTGGCTGCCGTCCTGGCTGGACCGGATACTGCCGAGGGTCTCGGTGGAGTCGGCCGAGGAGAT
The DNA here is from genome assembly GCF_900634755.1 of Protofrankia symbiont of Coriaria myrtifolia. NCBI lineage: Bacteria > Bacillati > Actinomycetota > Actinomycetes > Frankiales > Frankiaceae > Protofrankia > Protofrankia symbiont of Coriaria myrtifolia. The sequence goes on along the minus strand of NZ_CAAAFS010000092.1, from coordinate 3,013 downwards.
CGAGGAGATCCGTAACACCCCCGTGCCCGCCGAGGTCATCACGCCCGCGGACGAGGAGGACAGCCCCCGCGACCAGGCGAGCGCGTCCACGCACACCCCACCGACCCGCCGGGCCGACCACCACGCATAGCCCGCCGGTCCACCGGTCCACCGATTGCGCACAGCCCGCCGGCTCGGCGGGCTGGCGGACCGGGCACAGCTCGCCAGGTCGGCGCGGCAATCCGTGACAACCAATCCGTGACAACATAGAACTGAAAGCAATCAGACGCGGCAACTGGCACGGGGCCGGTCTGTACACCCACCATCCGCAGTTATTACGCTGCGGAGCCATGAAGAAACAGAAGGTTGCCAAAGGGCGAGAGTTCCCGCTCGTGACGGCGGCCGTGATCGCCGCCGGATCCAAGCCGCCCTCAGGGCCGCGGCTGTCGCCCGGGCCGGAGCCGCGTCGACGGTGACCACGCCTCCGGCCCGGGCCGCGGACGCGGACGCGGCGCAGCCTTCGCCGCTGGAGCGGGCCCGGCTGCGGCTGGGCAGAGCGCGGCTGCCGCTGCTCGGCATAGCCGTGTTCGTGCTGCTCCTGGCGCTGGCGGTGTCGTGGACAGCGGTACGCGGCCTACTCGCGCGATCGCATCTGCGGACCGTCCAGAACGAAATCACCGCGCTGGACCAGGCGCTGCGGGCCGGCGACAGACTGTCCGGCGCCGCGCTGCGCGCCCGGGTGAACACGATCGGCACGGAGACCGCGGCCGCCCGGAAGCTGACCGGTGACCCGCTGTGGGCGCTGACCGTCCATGTCCCGACGATCGGCTGCCCTGCCCGGTCCGTCCGCTCCATGGTGACCGCACTGGACCAGTTGCTCCAGGACTCGCGCCCCCTGCTGGACCCCACGGGATCCGTCCTCGACCTGGACGCCCTGCGCACCGGCACCACCATCGACACCGGCCGGATCGCGGCCGCCCGCCCGGCCGCCGCGTCCACGCACGCCGCGATCAGCCAGTTCCACCGGCGGCTCGCGGCGACGCCGAGTTGCGGGGCGATCGGAGCCCGCCTCGGGCTCGCCGACGCCCGCGAGGCCGGTCTGCGCCACGCCGAACGGCTCGAGCGCGCCGCCGCGACGCTGGAGCTGGTGACCCGGCTGGTGCCGCCGATGATGGGTGCTGACGGGCCGCGCCGCTACCTGCTGGTCGTCCAGAACCCGGCCGAGTCCCGGGCCACCGGGGGCATCATCGGGGCCTTCGGCCTGCTGACCGCCGTCGACGGCAGGCTTGGGCTCACCGGCATCTCCGGCAACGGCTACCTGCCCGGTGGGCCGACCCAGCGGGTGCCGGCCATGGCGCTCCCGCCCGAGCTCGAGGACATGTACGCGGACGCGCAGCCGACCCAGGTCTGGGCCAACGCCAACCTCACCCCGCACTACCCGACCGTCGGCAGCTTCTACACGGCGCTCTACCAGGCGGGCACGGGTGTGCGCGTCGACGGGACGATCAGCATCGATCCGACAACGCTGTCCTACCTGCTTGCCGCGACAAAGCCGGCGGTTCTGCCGGGTGGGCGGAGCATTTCGGCCGGCTCGCTCGTCGAACTCGTGGAGTCACGGGCGTACGCCGAGATCGGCGACGTCTGGCAGCGGGACGCCTTCTTCGCCTCCGTGGGGCGGGCTGTCTACGACGCGGTCGCGTCCGGCGCGGGAAACACCTCGGCACTGCTGTCCGCGCTGGGGCGGGCCGCCACCGAGGGGCGCCTGCTGGTATCCAGCAACCATCCGGCGGAACAGGAAATCCTTGAGACGACCGCGCTGGGCGGTGCGCTCCCCGACGGTGACGGCCCCTATCTCGCGGTGGTGACGCAGAATGCCGCGGCCAGCAAACTCGACTACTGGCTGCGGCGCAACACCGACTACCGCAGTGTCCGTCGTCCCGACGGCTCCGCGGACGTGACGATCACGATACGGCTCACGAACGCGGCCCCGGCCGGCCTGAGCGCCTACGTCCGCAACCGGAGCGACCAGCCTGTTCCTGGTCAGCCTGGCGCCGGCGGGCAGGGTGCGCCCCCGGCCGGCAATCCGGATGCGCAGAACCTGCTGTCGCTGGCGGTGTACACCGGCGTGGGCAGCGGGCTACAGGCGGCCACCCTGGACGGGCTGCCCGTTCACCTGCACCGCGACGCCGAGCGGGGCCATCCGGTGCTTTCGACGCCCCTCCCGCTCGACCGTGGGCAGACCCGCACGCTGGTGTTGCGGATCTGGGAACCGGTGGCCAGAGCGACCCTGCTCCTGCGGCCGCAACCGCTGGCCGTTCCTGAAACCGTCACCACATCAGGTATACGTTCTGTCTCCCCCTGGTCACGGAATCCTGAATGACACGCCCAGCAGCGTAGACACGGAAAGTAGCGATCTATAAGCTGACAGTGTTCATGTTCAGGCTGCTTATACCAGCAGGTCCGACAGTGGGAGTACATCCATGAGATTCCGTCGATTGGGAGCGGCCCTGCTCGCCGCCGGCTGTCTGCTGGCGCTCGGCGTGACATCGGCATCCCCAGCCGTCGCCCAGTCCTATCCACCCCCCTTCCGGTGCACCGGCTTCCTGGACAGAGGCACGGTGACACCAAGCCCGGTCGTGACCAACGCGTCCTTCACCTTCAGTGGATGTGGTTACACGCCCGGCTCGACCGTCCAGCTCTACAGCAACTTCCAGTACTACGGGAGCACGACTGCGGACGGTAGCGGTCTCTTCGAGGCCACGCTGACGGCCCCGCCCACGCGTGGTGTGTTCAGGCTCACCGCCGTCGGCCAGGCCCCCGGTGGACAGCTGCGGGTCACCGTTGCGATCGTCCGGGTCCGCGCCGGCTGACAACGGCTGCCCGGCCCGTGACCGGAACGTCGGCCCAGGCCGTGTCCGATGGAGGGTGGTTGCCCGGACGCCGTCCACGCGATTGAAGATCCATCGGACGCGGCCCAGGGTGGTGCGCCGATCTCGGGTCAAGTCCCCCACGCCCCCACGCCGTCCCCTCACGT
>NZ_CAAAFS010000091.1:0-2001 GCF_900634755.1 Protofrankia symbiont of Coriaria myrtifolia | reverse complement strand
CCCCCACGCCGTCCCCTCACGTAGTTCCCCCACGTCACCTGCCCCTGACAGCACCTGCCCCTGACGACATCTCGGCAGGAGGAGGATCTCCATGAACTTCCGGGTGGTTGCCGTCACCCTGCTGCTCGGCGGCGGCCTGGCCCTCAGCGCGACACTGGGATCGCCGGCCACCGCCCAGCAGTTGCAGGAACAGCTTCCCGACTGCGCCGGCCCGGTCAGCTTCGCTTCGGTTGATCCCGAACGGGTCCTGGCAGGCGGGTCGGTGCTCTTCAGCAGTTGCGGCTTCGCGCCGGGCAGCACAGTCACCATCGACGACAACGGCGCGCGCACCCGGACCGTGACCGCGGACAACGCGGGCGGCTTCGCGATCCGGCTGACCCTGCCCACCCAGGGGGATCACTATCTGACCGCCAGCGGAACGCCGAAGGATGCGGTTGACGCGGCGTCGTATGCCGGGCCGGCCGGCGGCGGCATCGGGGCACAGCCGGCCGACGCCGAGGAGCGCAAGGCCGTCGGCATGGTCTGGGTGGACTCTTCCGGTGCCGCGGCCAGCGCCGACGACGCGGACACAGCCGGGGAGGCCGGCGGGGACGCGGACGGCGCCCTTCCGGTTTCCGGTACCCAGGCCGGTGTGCTCGCGGCGGCCGTCGCGGCCCTGATCGGTGGCGGCGTGTTCTTCCGCTCGCTGCGCCACCGAGCCCGGGACCGGGACACGCCCTCACCGGCGGCCCAAGCCGTCGCCGGCGGGCCATCTCCAACGGATCCGCGGTCGCCCGGGTCACGCCCGGACGACCACCACCGTCCACCAGGCACGGCATAGGCGGTGCCTGACGCTCCAGGCCGTTCCTGACGGATGTTCGGTCGCGCGGGCCACGCCCGGGCGACCGAACATCGACCAGCAGCCGACCAATAAGTCGACCAGTATCCGTCAGGGACGGCCTAACCCTGTCGTCCGGAGCCGTCCGGGCTCAGTAACTCAAGGTCGTCCACGGTCACGAGAGCAGCGGCGATCACCCATTCGCCGAGCCGGACGATGTAGTCGGGCAACCGGCGCGACGCCGGTCCCGGCTCGTCCCGCAGCAACCCGGGTATCCCCTGCCCGGCAAGGTTGCTACGAACGGTGGCAAGCCGCGAGCGGACATAGTTGTCGTCGCGGTTGACCCGCCGGGCGATCTCCCGGTACGTGGCGAACGGCGCGTGGTTGTCGCCGGTGCGCAGCCGCGGTTCGCAGAGAGCCACCAGCAGCAGACGTTCGGTCTGGGTGAGGCGGACGGAGATCTGCATCGTGTCCTGATCGCGGTGCACCTGCTGCCGGCGATGGTGGACGACGTCGATCTGGTGGCGCTCGCCGTCCGTGCCAACGGCGACGATGTGGAATTCGGCCAGCCCCGCGGACAGCGCCGTGCCCGGCGACACGATGTGATGAGTGTCGCCGCTGGCGGTCAGCAGGAGCAGGGGATGCCGACCGGTGTTGCTGATGACGATCGCGCCTTCGCTCTCGGCCAGCGTCCCGGCCCGGCGGGAGACAAGCAGATCCTGTGGATCGGCCCCGAACGGGATGTCACAGCCGGCCCGACCGAAGGTCAGCCGCCGACCTGCTCCGAGATTCCATCTCCGTCCGCCCGCGACGATCCTCGCGACGACCGCCGGTGTTGCCGCGTCCGGTATCCCTCGTGGGACCATGCGTCTTCGCCGCCCCTTTCATGCCGACCCGATGAGCCTAGCTACGAAAAGACCCGCTGGCTGTCATGTCCGAATCACCGTCCGGACCGCCTTCTTCCAGCGGCTGGTCCGGACAGTTCACCGGGACGCCCCGCCCCGCTCGACGGCGATCCTGAGAACGCTCCCGGGGCCCGGGCCGCCCGGACCTCAAGGGGAGCACCCCTGCTCCGGTGCGGGGGCGCTCTGTTCGGGTGCCCGTGGGCCCGGCAGGATCTGTTCTGCGCCCACCGGCAGGCACCGCAAGGATGCCGGGGCGTACCTCGACTGGGGGGCCGAGGT
>NZ_CAAAFS010000090.1:0-27474 GCF_900634755.1 Protofrankia symbiont of Coriaria myrtifolia | reverse complement strand
GGGCAGTACCGGGGGAGAAGAGATAGCCCGAAACCGGCGGGCTGGCGGCGGAGGGGGTCGCCAGCCCGCCGGTCCCCGGCGTCCCGCTGCTTTCCGTGCTGCCGCCGGACGATCCAGGATCGATGTTTTTGTGGCCTGTGTCATAGTGCTACCAGTCCTTTGACCCCGATCCGGTCCCGGCCAGATCCTGGCCTGTCATCAGCCTCCCGTGCCTGTCTGTCACCAGGCCGACAAGCGTCCTGTCGTGGCGACAATCAATCACAGATCGTCCCCGCGACCAGGCATGTCACACGCGTGAACATATCCGCACACAGCATGCAACCTCAGATGACGGGGTACCACCAACCCAGCCGGGAGTCCCCGGCCTCCCATACGCCCGGGGGCTCCCGGCGGCACGGGCCACCTCACGTGGTGGCACCACCAGGCGGTCACGCAGATGCGAGCGCGCAGCGAGAACGCGGGCGCGCAGAAGGGAGTCGCATGACCACGGCACAAGAGATCATGCATCGAGACGCCGAGTGCATCGGTGAGAGCGAGACCCTCGTCGACGCCGCCCGCAGGATGCGGGATCTCGGTGTCGGTGCCCTGCCGATCTGCGGCGACGACAACAGGCTGCAGGGCATCATCACCGACCGCGACATTGTGATCAGATGTCTCGCCGAGGGAAGGGACCCGGCGACGACCCGGGCCAGGGAACTCGGCCAGGGCAGGCCGTTCTACATCGACGCGGACGCGAACGTCGACGAGGTCCTGCAACAGATGATGGAGCACCGGATCAAAAGGCTGCCTGTCATCGACAACAACCAGCTGGTAGGAATGATCAGCGAATCGGACCTCGCGAGGAATCTGCCCGAGGAGAAGCTGGGCCAGTTGGTGGAGGCCATCAAGTCAGGCCCCAGCGACCGCCCCGCCTGAGAAACCATCCGTGCCGTTCGGGCACACGGCACTCCGGTACACGGCACTCGGGTAGATGGTATTCGGGTAGGTGGAAGGCGCCACCACGACGACGCTTTCCACCTACCGCTTCGACCTGCAACCGCTGGTTGTAGGTGAGAACTGCTGCCGTGACAGCGTTTTCCACCGACAGGCACGGAACGCGTAGGTGGAAAACGCTGCCATGGCGGCTTGTTTCACCTACCGCTCTGGCTGGGTTATCCCGGCGGCGCGGATCGCCCGCAGGTTGTCCTCGTGGAACAGTGCGTAGGCGGAGATCTCGTCGGTCAGCACGTCGATGTCCAGATCCCCCGGTTCGGCATGCGCAAGCTGTTCCAGGTCGACGACGGCGCGGTAGACAAAGGTCGCGTTCCCCTCCAGCCGAGGGGTCAGGGCGCCGTCCGCGGCGGGCGTGAGAAAGGACCGCGCGCATCCGCCCGGGTTGCGGACCAGCAGCGGCTCGTCCGCCGGGGCGTGGCCGAGCCGCGAGTACACCGCACGGGACGCGACCACGCCGGAGCCGCAGGACGGCGTCAGCCCGGCGCCGCGCTCGAAGGTACGAACGAATATCTCCCCCGGTGCGGTGAGCGGCCGGACAAACGACACGTTGGCGCCCGCCGGGAGAACCACCGGCAGGCCTGCCGCCGCGCCGCCCACCGCGACCAGCTCGTTCTCGTCGTAGTCGTCGACGACCGCGACCAGGTGCGAATTGGGAACGGCGACCCCGGTGAAACGCAGCGCCGGGTGCAGCGTCGGAATGACCGTGTCGACGTGCTCGGCGCCCGTGGTCACGACAGGGACGTCAGCCGCGCGGAACGTCACCGGGGGAAGCTCGACGGCCACGCTCCACACCCCGGCGGCCACCTGCGGGATCCGCTCGACCCGGAACCGCCCGCCACCTGTCGAGACGTCCAGCGCGTCGGCTTCCCGGCGTTCGAGGACAAGCCGGCCGACGCACCGCAGGCCGTTGCCGCACAGTTTGGCCGACGACCCGTCCGGATTGAAGAAGAACGCCTCCGGTACCGCCCGTGAATCATCGACGAAATATAGGCCGTCACCGCCCAGCGGGCCCTGCCGGTCACAGACGAGCCGGACGAAATCCGCCACCTCGGCCGGTGTCGAGAAAATCCGCTCGGGCCGGCCGTCCACAATGAATATGTCGTTGCTGGAACCGTGTGCCTTCAACAGCTCGAATTTCATGCGAACCCTCCCGGCCGGCGTCCACGGACACTATATGTCCCCGGGCCGGACCGGACGCGGCCGCCGGTCGCGGAATCATCATCGCCGGGCGGCCAGAGCATTCCACCCGGGCGGCCGGCCGGAGCCGGAGCGCCGGGCGCCCGAAGTGCGGCCGGGGCCGCCTCTCGAGGCCTCCGGAAAGACAGGGCCGCGGCCGCTCGATCTTTCCTGGGCGCCCGGCAAGGCCACCGCCGGCAGCTGGGAAGGCGGGGCAGCGCCCACACCAGACGCCGCTTCCCGTGCACGTTCTACTGTCAGCGGGTGACATCGATGCGGACAACCGGGGAAATACTGGCCGCGGCCCTTGCGGCGGAACTGCCGGACGGCGCCGTGGTGACAGAACCGGATCTGCTCGTCTCCTACCGTCATGACCAGGCCAGCGGGACGGAGGCCGGACAGCCGGCCGTCGCCGTCTTCCCCCGCGGCACCGAGCAGGTCCAGGCGGTGATGCGCGTCGCGCACGGCCGGGGCGTGCCGGTGGTCCCCCGCGGCGCGGGCTCGGGGCTGTCCGGCGGGGCCAACGCGATCGACGGGTGTGTGCTGCTGTGCCTGGAGCGGATGGACGCCATCCGCGACATCCGCCCCGCCGACGGGTACGCGGTCGTCGAACCCGGGGTGATCAACCAGCGGCTACGCGAGGCCGCCGCCGCCCACGGCCTGTGGTACGCGCCGGATCCAGCGTCCCGGGACTGGTGCACCATCGGTGGCAACATCGCGACGAACGCCGGTGGCCTGTGCTGTGTGAAGTACGGCAGCACCCGGGACTCCGTGCTCGGCCTCGAGGTGGTGCTGGCCGACGGGCGGGTCACCCGGGTCGGGCGCCGGGCCCTCAAGGGGGTGGCCGGCTACGACCTGGTCAGCCTGTTCGTCGGCAGCGAGGGCACCCTTGGCGTGATCACCGAGGCCCGGCTGCGGCTGCGTCCGCTGCCCGCCGCGCCGACCACCACGGTCGCGGTGTTCCCGGACCTGGCCAGCGCCGGCCGGGCGGCCGAAAAGATCATGAATGTCGCCACGCCGTCCCTGCTGGAGCTGATGGACGCGACGACGCTCGCCGCGGTCGAACGATTCCAGCCCATGGGCCTGGACGCCTCCGCCGCCGCACTGCTCCTCGCCCAGAGCGACCTGCCGGGGCAGGCCGGCACGGCCGAGGCCGAGGCCGTCGTCAGCGTCTGCGAAGCCGCCGGCGCTACCGAGAGTTACCGTTCGGAGGACGCGGCGCAGGCCGACATGCTGCTGGCCGCCCGCCGGCTCGCCTTCCCCGCACTGGAACGCCTCGGCGCGTGACTGCTCGACGACATCGCCGTACCGCGCTCACGCATCGTCGAGACGATCAGTGGCGTCGAACGCATCGCCACGACCAGGGACGTCGTGATCGGCACCTTCGGCCATGCCGGGGACGGCAACCTGCATCCGATGATCGTGTATCCGCGTGACGATCCGGACGCTGACCGGCGCGCGCTCGCCGCGTTCGACGACCTGCTCGGCCTCGCGCTGCGGGTCGGTGGGACGGTCAGCGGCGAACACGGTGTCGGTGTGCTCAAGCGCCGCGGCCTGGCCGACGAACTGGACCCGGTGGCGCGGTCGCTGCACACCTCGATCAAACAGGCGTTCGACCCGACCGGCATCCTCAACCCCGGCAAGGCCCTGCCGCTGCGCCCGTGAGGCCCGCGATTTCCCGGGCTTCCCGACTTCCCCGCGCCTAGCGCTGGACAACCGGCGCGCCCGAGCACGAACACCTCAGGCGCGCCGGCCGGCTCATCCCCGCCCACCCGTACGGAGCATGATCCAGAAGAGTTTGTCGTTCGGTACGCTTTTCGGCCCCGTCGGCGTACACGACGACAAACTCGCGGCTATCTTTTCTGGCTAGGCTGCCGCGCGGGCGGCCACTGCCTTCTCCGCGGCATCGCGGGACTGCTCGGCGAGTGGGATGAGGTCGGCCAGGGCCGGGTTGACCGCGGCCAGCGTCAGCTCGACGTGGATGAAGTTGATGTCGGTCGCGCCGAGCGCGGTGAGCACGTGACGCAGGTAGGGCTCCTGGTGGTCGTTGCCCTCCTGGGGAGTGCCCGGGCCGTACGCCCCGCCACGGGCGGTGATGACCGTGACCGGCTTGCCGTCCAGCACGCTGGGCCCGCCCGACAGGCTGACGGTCCGGTCGACGACGATGACGGCGTCGATCCACGCCTTGAGCGTCGACGTGATCGACCAGTTGTACATCGGGACGGACAGCAGCAGAGCGTCCGCCGCCTCAAGCTCGGCGATGAGTTCCTCACGCTCGGCCCAGGCCGCGGCCTGCTCCGGCGACCGCGCGTCCGCCGGGGTCACCGAGGCGCTGACACCGTCCCAGCCGAGGTGCGAGGGCGGGTTGGCTGCGAGGTCACGGTAGGTCACAGTGCCGCCGGGGTGGTTCTCGCTCCAGGCGGTGGCGAAGCGGCCGGCAAAAGCCCGGGACTCCGAGGTCGGGCTGACGCTTGAGTCGATGTGCAGGAGTGTGGACATGTGATCCCCTTGATCGGGCCGACAGTCGAGCCAACAGATGCGCGATAAAACGGTGTGCAGTCACGATCGTCTGCGACCACACGTATCGCCGATGGAGAATATCTCAGATCGCAAGCAGTAGGATGGGGGGGTGGAGCACTCGGACGCGCGGGAGACGTCAAGGGAGACGTCGAAGGCGATGTCGGGATCGCGGACGGGCACAGCCTCGGCCACCGAGCTGCCGGAAGAAGTCCACGAAGACCTTGGCTGGCTGCTGACCCAGGTCCTGAACGGCTTCCTGGATGCCGCGCAGGAAACCGTCGGAGACTTCCCTGGGGGCCTTCGCGGCCTGCATGTACTTTCCGCAACCGCGAATGGCTGTTCTCGTAACCAACTGGAGGTCGCCCGCCGCCTCGGCATCGACCGGTCGGTCATGGTGCGGCTCATCGACGACCTCGAACGCGGCGGCCTGGTCAAGCGATGTCCCGACCCGGCCGACCGACGGGCCAGGCTCATCCGGCCGACCGACACCGGGTTGCGCCAGCACGAGGAGATGACGGCACGTCTGGACGTGGCCAAACAACAGGTCCTCGCCCCGTTGAGCATCGACGAGCAGGAGTCCCTCACCGCCATGTTGCGGCGCGTGGTCATCGGCCTGCTCCCGGCCGGCCAGTCTCCGGAACCCTGCCTGAAAGATGCCGAGACAGACCAGAAGCGGAGCCGGCGCCCCGCCTGAAGCGGGTTCGGCTTCGCAAGGCCGCGGCCGGGACGCCGCGAACCGTCCGCTACCCGTGCGTCGACGCGGTGATCCGGGCGAGTTTGCGGCCGACCTTGAGGTAGTAGTCGCCGGGCCGCTCGCCGAGCTTGTCCTTGACCAGGGCCATGAGGGGCTCGCGGGCCTCGTCCGCGGTGAGCGTGATCTGCTCCTGGCCGCCCTCGGCCTCGACGACGAGGCGCAGCCCGTTCTGCTGGGCGACGCGGCGGACGTCACCGTTGCTCCTGGCGAAGCCCAGCGCCTTCACCGCATCGGTCACCGACTGCCCCAGGTCGGCGACCTCGGGCAGGTTCTCGACGTCGCCGAAAGCGCGCCGGGAGAAACGGGCGACGAACTCCTCCCGCGCCTTCATCGCGGCGTCGACGCCGTGGACGGCGGCGGTGACCTCGCCCGCGAGAATCTTCTTGAGGTCCATCGGATGCAGCGACCCGGCGGCCAGCCGCTCCTCGGCGACGGCCAACTCGGAGTCGAGCCACTCGCTCAGCGCCTGGAAGTAGGGCGTCACGAGCCGGTCCGGCACGGACATGATCTTCCCGAAGATCTCGCCGGCCGGCGCCGTCAACGGCACGTAGTTGCCCCTGGACTTGCTCATCTTGGCCCCGGTGCCGTCGGTGCCCTCGATCAGCGAGGTGGCGACCACCAGCTCGGGTACCTGCCCGCGGATGTGCATCACGTGCCGGCACATCTGCATGTTGAGGAACTGGTCGATGCCGCCGACCTCCAGGTCGGTGTTGATCTCCACCGAGTCCAGCGCCATGACCACGCTGTAGAGCACCTCGGCCAGGGAGAGCCCCTGCCCGGCGTCGAGCCGCTTGCGGAAGTCCTCGCGCTGCAACGACATCGAGACGGGGATCTGCGCGGCAATCTCGATCAGCTGCGGCAGTTTGACCTCCCGCAGCCAGTCGCCGTTGCGGCGGAACCGGGCGCGGGTGAAGTCGAAGAACGGAGCGACCTGCTCACGGTAGGTGGCAAGGTTGCGGACGATGTCCTCGTCGGTCAGCGCGGGCCGCTCGTCGGAACGGCCGCTGGGATCACCGATCTTGGCGGTCACGTCACCGACGATGAACACCACCTCGTGCCCCATCCGCTGGAAGCGGCTGAGGATGAGCATCGGCACCGCGTGGCCCAGGTGGACCTCGTGACCGGTCGGGTCGATGCCGAACTTGGCGATGAACGGCCTGTCCTTCTTCGCCGCCTCCACGATCCGTTCGGCCAGGGCGTCCGCCGACGGCTGGAGCCGCTGGGAGCGCTGGGCGATGAGCGCGGCCTGCTCGGCCGGCGACAGGTCCGACAGGTCGGTGCCCCGGCGCTCGTTCGTCGCCTCCAGCAGTTCGCGCACGACCGCGTCCGCGGTGAGGTTCGCGTTCGCGAGCAGAGCCGTGGCACGATCAACGGACGTGCTCAGTCGAGTCATCGAAGCTCTCCGGGACGTGGGGTGTGCCTGCCATCCTAACGGCGCCACGCCCGGATAATTCTTCCTGGATGAAGCCGAATTCAGTATATGATTTTTATCAATTAGACATATGATCATCATAAACTGAAGCAGTGGCACGCCAGCGCCCCGCTCGACCCCGCCCACGCCCGCCAGCCGCCATCCGCCCCGCGGCCGAACTCGACAACAGGCTCTGAAGCGACGGACTTCCGAGCTGCTTCAGAGCTCACTTCCGAGCCTGCCCCGCACCGCCCGTACGACACCGATCGCGCCTGGCTCCTGGTGTGGTCACCGCGGACAGGGCGGACAGGAGAGTGCCGCCGAGTCAGCGTTCGGGCGTGGCCAAAATCTTGAACAGCATGGTGTTGGCGTTGGTCAGCGTCTGAGTGTCGACCCGACGCAGGCATTCGCCCAGACCAGCCTTGGCCACAAACGTGACCAGACCCATCACCGCCCACTGCCCCTCACCGAGGTCGACGCAGAACCCCTCGTCGGTAGCGTGCTCCACGACCAGGGCGACCAGCACGGTCGGTTCATCGACGATCTCGTTGTAGACCGTGGAGCTGATGACCAGCACCACCTGCGGCGCGGGGCCGGTGCCCACGGTCCAGACCTCGCCGCGCCGCGGTGATCTCACTCGGTGGTGCCCGCGAGGTTGGGCAGCCCCGCCGTCGCGAGAGCCCGCTGGTTGGCTTCGCCGAAGGCGAGAGCGGCACGAGCCACCGCCGGATTGGCCTGCACCCAGGCTCCGTGCGCGGCGCAGCGCCGGCGCATGTCCTCAGCGTCGAGCACACCCTCGACCCAGGCGTTCATCGAGGTGTGCTCGGCCTCGGCATACCGCCTGACCGCCTCGTACGCCTCGTCCGAGAGCCGAAGTGTGATCGTACGCGTCATGCCCGACATGCTAGCAAGATATGACAGCAACCCCTGCCGGCAACGCGGAACACTCCGTCGCACCGAGACAGCCCGGCCAGGTCACCGCCGTCTCGCCAGCAGCGCTCCGCTCACCACGCTGGTCGAACCAACCAAGATCTCAGCTGGAACCCTCTGATCCGCGGCCGGGTGCGACAACCGGACGACGAGATCGCGGCAGCACCCCGGAGCAGCACCCCGGAGCAGCACCCCGGGGCAGCACCCCGGGAAAGGGGTGGAAGTCACCCGGGTGGCTTCCGTCAGGTGGGTTGCGACCAGGCATGGGCGAGCAGTTCGTAGGATCGGACCCGGTCGGTGTGATCGTGGGTGACCGTGGTGATGAGCAGTTCGTCGGCCCCGGTTACGTCACACAGCGTGCGCAGGCCGCGGACGACGGTCGCGGGCGAGCCGACGAGCTGGGTGTCGATCCTGTCCGCGACGGTCGCGCGCTCCTGTTCCGTCCACGGGTAGGCCGCCGCCTCGGCTGGTGTGAGGTATGAGGTGATGCCCTCGCCTCGGCGGATACTGGCCGCCCACGCGCCGTAGCCGCTGGCCAGCCGGCGGGCGGCTACGGCGTCCTCGGCGACGACGACGTCCGCGGAAACCATGACATACGGCTCCCGCAGTGTCCGCGACGGCCGGAAGGCGGCCGGTAGGCCGCGACCGTGTCAAGCACGGCGGACGGCATCGAATGGTAGTTGGCGGCCAGTGGCAGCCCCAGCTCGCCAGCGGTCCGCGCGCTTTCGCCGGCCCTCACCGCGCAGATCCACAACTGCGCGTCGACGCCCTCCGCGGCGGGCGCCCGCAGGTGCACACCGCCGGGGGTGCGGTAATCGCCGCGGACGAGCGCCTGAATGTCGCGGACCTGCTGCGCATAGTTGTCGTCCGCGCCGTCCCGGTATCCGACCAGCTCCAGTTGCTGGCGAAGGCGGCGGGGATCGAACAGGAACGTCGGTGCCGCCGGGATGAGCAGGCCGTCGACCACGCGGGGCCTGGATGCGGGTCCGCCGGGCTGGCCGCTTCCCGGCGGATCCCCGGTCGCCTGTCTCCGCCATGAGATCACCGTCGCATCAGGAGCGGCCCGCCCAGAAGGTACTCTGCCCGACCATCTCGAAATTCGTCCGCGCGAGCGTGATGTGCTTGGCCACCGTGTGGATGTCAAGGAAACAGCGGTCCAGCCGGCTGGCGGCATACCGGGAACTCCGTCCCGGCCAGGTCGTAGAGCGTGTCCACGGCGGACACGGTGTTCTCACCCACGGCCGCGGCCGTCAGACGGATCAGAGCGCTGAGGTCATCCTCCCCGCCGTTCCCGCCACCCGCCGCCGCCTGATCGGCACCGTCGTTCTCGCAGGCGACGGGACGGTCGGGAGCTATCGGTGCGCCGCGTCGTTCTGGGTGGCGTCGAGGAAGGCGAGCAGGCGGTCGTCGACGTCGCTGCCGTGTTCGAAGCCGGGTCCGTGCCCGACGCCGGGGAGGATCTCGGCGTGGCCGTACAGCATCAGTCCAACCCGTGCTCGGGCACGCTCGGGATGCAGCAGCGGGCTGCGTGCGCCGATGAGGACCAGGGCCGGGGTGTGGATGGACCGCAGGTCGCTGTCGGTCAGCGGCCTGGGTGCCGGTCGCCGGGTGCGGAACGCCCACGCGCCGGTCAGCAGGACCTTCTTCAACTCGGGCACGAGCAGGACCGGGTTGTCCAGCCGCACCGCGAGCCGCCGGCGGACCGGTGCCGGGGTCAGCCCGGCCAGGCCGTTGAGGTACATCATCCAGATGAAGCGGGCGCCGACCTTCTCCAGCCCTCCCGGGTCGAGCGCCACGATGCTGACGAGCCGGTCCGCGGCGTGCAGGGCCTGGTTGAGCGCCAGCCAGCCGCCGTAGGAGTGCCCGATCAGGTGCGCCCGGTCGACGCCAAGGCCCTTGAGGGTCTGGTCCAGCCAGGCGGCGCTGGTCGCCGGTTCGTGGATCGGCACCCGGGCGGCGCTGCGACCGGGATCTCCCAGCGTGCCGAGAGCGATGACGGGGCGCCGCGCGCCGAGGGCGGCGACGAACGGATACCACTGGACCGCGTTGGAGTTCGCGCCGTGCAGCAGCACGACGGGCACACCGTCCCGCTCGGCGGCTGCTGGCTCGGTGGGCCCATAGCAGTGCACATGGGTGGTGCCGAAATCGGTCTCGACGTCGTCTTCGGTCCAGGGTGTCGGCCACAGGGTGAACGCCGCCTCGTAGGCGGCGAGAAAGCGGTCGCGCAGCGCGTCGCTGCGGAACCGGCCGGCCGTCGGGTCCTCCGCCGCTTTCATGGTACGGTTGTATCACGAGAAGGAGTTATGCCGAAACGAGTCGACCACGACGTCCGCCGCCGACAGATCGCCGACGCCCTGCTGCGCGTTGCGGCCACCCGCGGGCTGCACAACGCCGGGTTCCGGGAGGTCGCGGCCGAGGCCGGCGTGTCGGTACGGCTGATCCAGTACTACTTCGAGACCAAGGAGCAGCTGCTGCTGTTCGGGCTGCGCCGGGTCGGCGAGCAGTTCGGCCAACGGGTGGCCATCCGCCTCACCGATGCGGCCGCGACACCGTCCGGTCGCGACCGCATCGAGCTCGTCCTGCTGACGACCCTGCCCCTCGACGAGGACTGCCGACTCCTATACCTCGTCTACAACCAGTACTTCGCCCTCGCCCTCACCGAGCCCACCCTGGCCGCGCAGCCCTACGGCAACGACCCCGACATCCTCGCGACCTGGCTCGTCGAACAACTGCGCGCCTGCCAGGCAGCCGGGCACCTCCCGCCCCACACGAACCTCGCCGACGAGGCGGTGGCCCTGCTTGCGATAACCGTCGGACTCGGCAACGCCGTCCTCGCCGGAACCAGATCGGCCCACGACGCCCGCCGCGTACTCGCCGGCTACCTCGACCGACTGCTCAGCCCGCCAGCCCACGGCATGCACCAGCCCCCCGCCGGCAACCCGACCAGCGAGCCCATCGAACAATAGGTGCCCCGGCGACAGGACATGAGAAGACGGATCGCCCCCGGGGGGTGGACATCGCAGCTTCCGGCAAAGCTGACCAAAGGCCAGCAAGCAGCCGACACCAGCTCGTGGAGGTGGCGGGAATCGAGCCTGTCGAAAGCACGGGCAGGGCCGATCGCGGGTGGCCGGATCATCCGCACCGCGGTGGAGGTGACCCGGTGAGCGCCGAGCCGATCATCTCCTTGGATCCCGCCGCGGACGCGGGGTTGATTGCCGCCACTGTCGAACATACATTCGCATATCAGATGCAGACCTTCGCGTGGGCAGCAGCCGGTACCACCCTGCCGGCCGGCGAGCGGGCCATAGTCCGGGCATGGCTGGACGGTGCCCGGCCACGTCCGCGTTGGCGCGGGCCCAGATGAACGCGCAACTCCACCAGACCGGAGGAAGCCGATGAGCGCGATCCCGTTCCCATTCGACGACGACGAAGGCGTCATCGACGGCCCCGACGGGCCGGTCATCAACCTCGGCCTGGATCCGAAGACCGACCGGGAACTGATCGCGCTCAGCCGACTCCACGACATCCTCAGCGAGACCTCGGCCATGCGCGCGTAGGCCGCGGACCCCGCACTGGACGACGTGTGCCGGGCCGAAGCCCGCGGATGGATCAAAGCCGCCCATGCGATCTTCTCCGTGGTCGACGACCTACCCGACGGCGCCCTGTGAGCCGGGACGACACCAGCCAGATGATCAACCGTCCGATCGGTCTCGGACCGGCCGTCGTTGCCGGCATCGCCACGACTGCCAGCCACCGCCACACGCACAGTCATGGCCAGCCGACACGTCGAGGACGGCCTGTCCTCGACGTCGGGGGGATCGGGGGCGACTTCCCGGAAAACATCGCGGCCCGCCGGGAAGCTGGACGGAGTCCAGCGACCACGGCGGGCCAGCTCGTGGAGGTGGCGGGAATCGAACCCGCGTCCTCCGGCCCCGCAACAGGGCTTCTCCGGGCGCAGCCTGCTTGTTGTTTCTCAGCCCCACCGGTCACGCAGGCAAGCCGGTGTGGGCTCAGTCACTGTGAGGTGTTCCTTGCCGATCCCGTGACCGAATCAGAAGGTGATCCTCCTGGCGACGCCAGATCCTGAGCCGGAGGCACTCTCAGGCTGACGGCTACTTGATCCCGCTCAGGCCGCGAGGGCGAAAGTGCGGGGTGTAGCAGACTGCGACTTGTTGGCAGTTGTTTCTTCGAGCGGATCGTTTACGAGATAACCGCTCATCCTCGGCCCGCTTCCCCTATCCCGACGTCCGAAGTCGAAACCGGTCACCCCCGTGTCATGTGCGCTCACAGCGTGAACTCACAGCGTGAACTCACAGTGTGAACTCACGACGTGCTAGTCGATACTGGTACCGGAACCATCCTACCCGAGCCACCGTATGGCGACCCATCTGGCCAACGTCGAACACGCCGCCCGTGTTCCCGTCGGCAGACCGCTGAAGTTCGGGGACACCACTCGGTTCGGGTACGCGGCCGGGCAGGCACGTCGACCAGTTCGCGGTGGCACGGATCGCGCGGGGATCCGGCCGGCGAGGATTCAGTCCTCGCGGCCCTTGGCCCGCCGTCCCAGGACCCGGGAGACCTCGCGTGACGCGTCCCGTTCGGCGAGCGCATGGCGCTTGTCGTAGGTCTTGCGGCCCCGGGCCAGCGCGATCTCCACCTTGGCCCGGCCGTCCTTGAAGTACAGGGCCAGCGGGACGAGGGTGAGGCCACCCTCCCGGGTCTTACCGACCAGCTTGGCGATCTCGTCACGGTGCAGCAGCAGCTTGCGACGCCGCCGCGGGGCATGGTTCGTCCACGTGCCCTCGGTGTACTCGGGGATGTGCACGCCGTGCAGCCACGCCTCCCCGTCGCTGATCTGCGCGAAGGCATCCACCAGGGATGCCCGGCCCGCGCGCAGCGACTTCACCTCGGTGCCCTGCAACACGATCCCGGCCTCGATGGTGTCGAGGATGGTGTAGTCGTGCCGGACGCGCCGGTTCTGCGCAACCAGCTTCCGGCCGGTCTCCTTGGCCACGTTCGGGGTACCTCATTCTTTCCTACCAGGTTCCACCGAGGTTACGCCGCCGCCGACCGGCCACGCGGAAGCACAGCGATCATGCCGCCGCCGGCCGTCCGGCGACCCCTTGAGGGTCGGCCAGCCTTCCAGCCCGCTACCTAAACGTGCAGGTGGCGGCGCAGCGCGACAAAAGCCATCGCCGCGGACGCCCCGGTGCCGATCAGCAGGACGCCGACCGCGGCAGCCCACACCGCCTCCCAGCCGAAAAGCGGAAACGCGGTCTGGCGGGCGAACCGGTGGTCCACGAGGTAGATCTTGCTCGCAATCAGCGCGGCCGCGGCGAACAGGCCGCCGGCCATCCCGGCGACGGCGCTCTCCAGCACGAACGGGGCCCGGATCGTCCCGTTCGTCGCCCCCACCAGGCGCATGATCGCGGTTTCCCGCCGCCGGCCGTGCGCGGAAACCCGGATCATCGTGTAGATCAGCGCGAACGCGGCCAGCGCCTGGACGGCGGCGAGCGCGAACGCCCCGATCGTGCAGGCGTCCAGGATCCGGTAGAGCAGAGCGAGCAGAGCACGTTGATCACGGACCCGGTCGACCCCGTCCCGTCCGGTGTAATAGGTAATGATCTCGCCGGCGCGGCGCGGGTCGGCGAGCGTGAGACGGAACGAAGCGGGCAGGTCCGTCACGCTCACCCCGCTGACGATGTCGGGCGAGTTGCGGAAGTCGTGTCTGAAACGCGCGAACGCCTGCGCCTTGTCCTCGTAGCGGACGTTCTGCACCAGGGGGTCGGCACGCAGGTCGGCCGCGAGGGTGTCGCGTTCGGCACCGGAGATGTCGTCGTCGAGGTCGATGACGACCTGGATGCGGTCCAGCAGGAAGCCGTCGACGGTGTGGACCTGGGCCCGCAGCAGCAGCCCGGCGCCGAGCAGGGTCAGGCAGATGGTCACAGTAACGATCACCGCGACGGATGTCGCCAGGTTACGCCGCAGGCTGGTGACGCCGATTGCGAGCAACGCCCCGGCGCGCATCCCGGTCATGTCCTCGTTGCCGCCGGCCGGCGGCCTGGGAAGCCAGAGCCTCCAGAACCCACCGGGCCCGCCCGCGCTGTCAGTCCTGTTCTTCCTGCCCGACCTGCCTGGCCTGTCGGGCCTGTCGGGCCTGTCGGGCCTGTCGGGCCTGTCGGGCCTGTCGGGCCTACCAGGTTCGCCGGTCCCGCCGGGCTTGCTGGTCACGGCGTCAGAGGGTTGGCTCGTAGCCGCCGGATGCCTGGTCACGCACGAGCGTCCCGTGCTCGAGCTCGACGACCCGTCGGCGCATGGTGTCCACCAGGGCGGCGTTGTGGGTGGCCATGACGACGGTCGTTCCCACCCGGTTGATCGCTCCCAACAGGTTCATGATCCCGGCTCCGGTGGCCGGGTCGAGATTGCCGGTGGGTTCGTCGGCGAGCAGCACCTGGGGACGCGCGACCAGGGCCCGGGCCACCGCGACCCGTTGCTGTTCACCACCGGAGAGCTCGTCGGGGTAGCGGTTCTCCTTGCCGGCGAGCCCGACCAGGTCGAGCACTTCGGGTACGACCGTACGGACCACGTGCCGCGGACGGCCGGTGACGTCCATGGCGAAGGCGACGTTGCCCGCGGCGGTCCGGTCCGCAAGCAGCCGGAAGTCCTGGAAGACACAGCCGACCTGGCGGCGCAGCAGCGGTACCCGACGGTCGGGGATGCTCGCAACGTCACGGCCTGCGAACTCGACCACCCCGGAGGTGGGCCGCTCCTCCCGCAGCAGCAGACGCAGCAAAGTGGACTTTCCCGAGCCGGACGGGCCGACCAGGAAGACGAACTCCCCCGCTCCGATCTCGAGGTTGATGTCGTCCAGGGCGGGCCGCGTGCCGCTGTGGTAACTCTTGGTAACGGATATCATACGTATCATCGCGGATGTCCCCGGCTTCCGCGGATCCGCGGGTGCACTGCCGCGCCCGCTCCTGGCTTCGGGCATGCGGGTTCCCCGACCACCGGCGAGGCGATCTCCAGGGCGCGACGGCTCCACCATCGCGCCCGTCCCTTCACCCAAAGTCATGATCGCATGTCCTTTAAGCAGAAAGCATCCATATAGATACCCTGAGTCATCGATCGATACTAAGGCAAGATCCCCCCGTAGTTACCCAACGCACATGTCTGGATGTCGACATGCTGCTGCGCGGCGCGCGCCGACGGGACACGCGACGGCATGGACGATCACACTCCGGCCACGGCTCGGCTCTGACCTGGCCACGACCGACCGCGAATCGGTCACATTTTGACCGTGTTCTGGTCACGGCCCGCACTGCCACCGCCGGTGCGAACGAGCATCCGGTGAGCGGGTAAGTGGACAGGGTCGATCGCTCGTCCGATAGTGGAACTTTCTTTGACCGCCAGACATTGGGCGGGGCAGACATTAGGCGGGGCAGGCAGGCCGTGCACGCGGCGGCCGGCTGTTCGTCACCATCGCTCGCCAGCCGGACGCAAGGCAGCCGGATGCAGGGCAACCGGACGCAAGGGAGGTCGACGGCATGTGCTGCGAGGACCTGGTATGCGCCCGATGCGCCGGACCAGTGGCCGAGGCTCGGTGCCCGTCCTGCCGGTCGGCCCGTGACTCGATGCACCACGCATCCTTCACGATCACTCCGCAGCTGCTGATCGCTGTTGTGGCGGTACTCCTGATGCTCGCCCTGCTGGCCGCCCACCACGGCTGAGCCGGGAGCTGGGCTGCCCTGCCCCCGCTCGGCGCCCGTGCGTTCCAAGGCACGCACACCGAGGCACGCACAGCGTGAGCGGAACGTTGGACGGGTAGCCCGCACCGGATGCGACGCACCGTCGCCGGCCCGGCTGTCAGGACGTCGACCGTGAGGAGAGCAGATGCCGTCTGTCAGCATGCTGCGGCCGCGCGGCCGCGCCGACCGAGCGGCGGGCGGTCATGGTCCCATCCGCGGCACCCTGCTCGCCCGCATGGCTGTAGCTCTTGTCGGGCTGGCCGGCATCGTCCTTGCCGGCTGCGGCTCGACCGACACCTCCCAGGCGGACGATCTCGCGGGCACATCCACCGGCTCCGGTCAGAACGGTTCACAGCGGCCGGAGACGGTTGCCAGCGGGTTGCGAGCGCCCTGGGGGCTGGCGTTCCTTCCCGATCGTTCCGCGCTGGTAGCCGAACGCGACAGCGGCCGCATCGTGCACGTGCCGGCGAACGGCGGCGCGCCCACCGAGATCATGCGCATTCCTGACGTCGCGACCGGCTCCGGTGAAGGCGGTCTGCTCGGCCTGGCGGTCTCCCCCGGCTATGTCACCGACCACCTCGTATACGCCTACTACACCACCGCCACCGACAACCGGATCGTGAGATTCCCGCTGCCGTTGGGCGATACACCACCCGCGGCCGTCGAACCAATTCTCACCGGAATCGCGAAGGCCACGGTCCACAATGGTGGACGTATCGCGTTCGGGCCCGACGGCATGCTCTATGCCGGTACGGGTGACGCTTCGGAAAGGAGCAGGGCGCAGGACGCGTCCAGCCTGAACGGCAAGATTCTGCGGATGCGTCCCGACGGTTCGGCGCCGGCCGACAACCCCGACCCGCGTTCGCTCGTGTACAGCCTCGGCCATCGCAATGTCCAGGGCCTGGCCTGGGACTCCACCGGTCGGCTGTGGGCCACCGAGTTCGGCCAGAACACCTACGACGAGGTCAATCTGATCGAGGCCGGGCACAACTACGGATGGCCTCTTGTCGAGGGCAGGGGTGACACCGATGGTAACCGATTCACCAATCCCTTCGTCACCTGGAAACCCGCCGAGTCCTCCCCGAGTGGAGCCGCGGTCATCGGCGATACTCTGTATGTGGCCGCGCTCCGCGGCGAGCGGCTTTGGGCTGTTCCCCTCGACGGGAAGGGCGCCGGCACACCCTACGCTCTGCTGGATGGCGAAGCCGGGCGCCTGCGTACCGCTGTGGCCGCTCCCGACGGATCACTGTGGATTACAACCAGCAACACGGATGGACGTGGTTCACCACGTGACGGCGATGACAGAATTCTGCGGCTCACCTCGTTCTGATCGCCGCGAACCGATTCCGGCCACCATGAACCGGCCCCGGCGGACAGTCTGATGACGTCCCGGCTTCACCGATGACGTCCCGACTGTCGGGATCTCCAGGCGGATACGGACCAGGGCTGCCCAGCCGCCGCGTGACGCTGCCCACCAGCGCGTCCGGCCAGAACTGCACCGGCGCCCAGACGGCGGACCATGGCATGACCGGCCACGACACGACCGGCCGCGGCATGACAGAACGTGACACCCACGCCCTCGACGGGCCCGAGCCCACGCATGCCGGCGATCCCGCCGGCGATCCGGCCTGTGCGGGCTGGACGCTGCGCTACCCCACCGGCACGGTGCTGATCGTGGCCGGCATCCCCGGGGCCGGCAAGAGCACGCTCATCCGGCGCGTGTTCGGCGGCAGCACGGACCCCCGGACACAGGCGTGGGGCACCGGGCCGCTGGTACTGGACTCCGCCGACATCCGGACCGCGTTACGGGCCCGGCTCGGGCCGCGCCTGCCGTACCGGCTCTACCGGCCCGCGGTACACGTCGCGCACTATGCCCGGATCGCGGGGATGACGCTCCGGCGCGGCGAGAGCCTCGTCGTCCACGAGTGCGGGACGCGGCGGTGGGCGCGCCGGGCCATCACCGGACTCGCCCGGCTACGCCACCGGCCCGTCCATCTCATCCTGATCGACACACCGTCGGCGGACGCGCTCGCGGGACAGCGGGCCCGGGGCCGGAGCGTACGTTCCCGCGCGTTCCGGCGCCACGAACGGTCGTGGGCCCGGCTGCGCGACGCGGACCCGGCGGCGCTGTACCGCGAGGGCTGGTCGTCGATCCGGGTGCTCGACCGTCGCGACGCACGCGCCCTGACCGCGATCCGTTTCGACTGAACCGCGAGATGTCCGATAGCGCCTGATGGCGCCCGGCGTACCCGATGCGGGCCGCGATCATGGGCTGTCGGGGGCGAATCCGAGTGCCTCGTCCGTGGCGTGCATGACCTCGTCGAAGTCAAGGCCCATGCCGAGCAGCAGGTCCACCGCGGCCGAACGGACCTGGCCCACGATCACCACGGCGGGCAGCGTCTGTTCCGGTGCCAGCGCCCGCGCGGCCAGCCGGACGGCCCGCATGGCGCTGCGGTGCGCGTCGGCCCGCGCGTCGGTCACCGGGTGGGCTGTCGTGCGCGCCCGCGTCCGCGCGCCGCGGCCCCGATATGCCCCGGCCTGCTCCTCGACCAGCGCCGTCAGGTATCCGCCCAGCGCGCGGACCGCCTCGGCGAGCTGGCTGACCGCGTCGACGAGCACCGGCGGTGCCGGAGCTCCCAGCCGCAGCAGCATGACCGCGGACCGGGCGAGGACGCGCACGTTGCGCACCGCGTGGTCCATCTTCGTGGCGACTTCGCCGTATGCCGCCAGCGACGGCGAGCGGCGCCTGCGCAGGATGGTGAACCGGGTCGTCTCCTCGGCCACGGCGACCGCACCGTGGAACGCCGCGACCGCGGAGTCGATGCTGCGTGCCTCCTCCAGCGCCCGCCTGGCGGCATCGTGATCATCTGCTTTCAGCGCGGCCGCGACGCTGTCGAGGACGTCGGCCAGCCGCTCGAACACCGGCGCGGACTCGTCGGCCAGCTCGGTCAGCGGGTCGGTCCGCAACGGCAGCTGGTTGACCGCGATGGCGACGGCACCACCGACCAGCGCGTCGAAGAACCGGGCGGGGACGAGACCGCCGTCCACCGGCGTGGTCACGGCGACATAGATGGCGGACACCGCCGACTGCACCACGAGAATCGCCCCGCCGCCGAGGAAGGCGGCCACGGACAGGGTGAGGACTGTGACGGCCACCACCGACCAGACGCTCGCCGGGCCGATGGCATGGGAGATCACATCGGCGACCAGCACGCCCACCGCGACCCCGACCCAGATGTCCAGCGCCCGCCGCAGCCGTTGCCCGCGGGTGACCCCGAGGACGATCAGCGCGGCGGCCGGCGCGAAGAACGGCAGGTCGTCCCCGATGAGATACACGCCCAGCAACCAGGCCACGGTCACGGCAAGGCCCGCCTCGGCGACCGCGTCCACGCAGTCGCGTAATCGCCGCAGGCCCTGGGCGAACCATGACCGGGCCGCCCGCAGCCGGGCTGCCCATGGCCCGGCCGCGGGCCCGGGTCCGGACGATCGGGGGTCAGGCGGCTGGGAGCCAGACGGCAGCTCGGAGGTGGTTGTCGGGCCGGCAGCCAGCGCGGTCGCCGGTCGACTCCGGTGCTGGGTCATCGTCGTGGCTCCGGTTCTGGTCGGCGGCCCGGGCCGGGAGGCGGCCGGACTGGTGATCCTGACCGGACGCCGGCCGGGCAGCCCCGCGGGGCCACGGGATCAGGGCCTCGCCGCCGCAGGATCAGGACTTCTTCTGCCGTAAGGTGTCGACCTCGTTCCTTATCGTGACGACATCTCCGATGACGATGACGGCCGGCGGCTGGATGGCGGCCCGGGCAACCAGAGCCGGGATGTCGGCGAGCGGGCCGGTGACCACCTGTTGATCGCCGCTGCCGTCGTCGCGGATCACCGCGGTCGGGGTCGACGCCCGGCGCCCGCGCTTGATCAGCTCAGCGGTGATCCGCTCCAGCGTGCCGATGCCCATGAGGACGACGATCGTCCCGGGGCCGGTCGCCACGGCATCCCAGTCGACCGTCGAGCCCGGATGCGACGGGTCGACATGACCGGACACGATCGTGACGTCCTGGGTGATCCCGCGGTGGGTGACCGGGATGCCGGCCAGCGCCGGCACCGCCGTCGCGCTGGTCACTCCCGGGACGACCTCGCAGGGCACCCCGGCGGCCGCGCAGGCCAGCGCCTCCTCGCCGCCGCGACCGAAGACGAACGGGTCGCCGCCCTTGAGGCGCACCACCCCCAGGCCGCGTCGGGCGCGTTCCACGATCACCTGGTTGATCTGCTCCTGGGTGAGGTTGTGGCCGTGCGGCGCCTTGCCGGCATCCACGATCTCGACCTCGGGCTGTAAGTCGTCGAGCAGGGCCCGCGGGGCAAGCCGGTCGACCACCACCACGTCCGCTCGGCGCAGCAGCTCCAGGCCCCGGACGGTGATCAGATCGGGCCGCCCCGGACCGCCGCCGACGAGCGCCACCCAGCCGCCCGCCGGGTGGCGGGCCCGCGCCTCCCGATCCCCGTTCAAGTCCCGCTCCTGGCCCTGCTTTCGCTCCTGGTCCCGCTCCAGGGCCTGCTCCCACTCCAGGGCCTGGTCCCTGTGCTGGCCGTTGCTCCGTTGCCTGTTCTGGTCCGCGGTCGCGCTCGGACGGGCTACCCCGCGAGAGGCCCCCGCATGCCCGTCGTCGCCGCCATGCCCGGCCGTCACCGGTGATTCCGTGTCGAGTCTGCCCACGATGAGAGTGTGCGACCTCCGGCACGGAAAAGCCGCAGGTAGGCTCCGTCACCGTGGCAACGACTGTCACCTACGGCTTCCGCGTCCGTAGATGGGAACCGTTGCCCCAGCCGAGGTTCCTACCCGCGGTTCCCGCTGATCCGGCGCAGGCCGCAGAGCACGAGGGCCACCATCTCGTCGGTGTCGTCCGTGGTGAACAGCGCCTCGTTCTCGGCCTGGTCGAGGCCGTTGGCGAGCGCCCGCGGGCCGGCCGCCCGCAGTTCCTCAAGCAGGCCGTCGTAGTCGACAGGCGTGCCGGCGCGGGCCGCCTGCGCCACCAGCTCGGCGTATCCCGGACGGGCCGCGAGCTGACTGTCCAGCTCCAGGTCACGGGGCCGCCCGCCGGTGAGGGCCTCGATGACCCGCTCGGTGCAGCCGCCGAAACCACCCAGCAGGAACAGCGGCCGCCCGGCCCGCAGGGTGAGCACGGCCTCCTCCAGCAGGCCCGGATAGAGCCCCGTACCGACGACGACGGCACCGCCGAGCATCACCCGCGCGTCGGTCTCGGCGGCCATGCGCTCACGCATGGCGGTCAGCGCGCGGGCCCGCTTCCAGCGTGCCACCAGCGCGCCACCACCGTTGCCGGTGGCGCCTGGGTCGTCCCGTAGATCAGGGTCGTCGGGGCTGATGTCGGCCGGTGGCGGCACACCGACCACCGTCGCGACATCGACGAGTTCGGCCTGTTCGTCCACCCCGAACCGGAGGAACAGGTGCCACGCCAGGTAGTCGGTCACCCGCTCCGGCCCGGGCCGGCCGGGCAGATCGTAGGTGTCGACGAGATCGAACAGGACCCGGCTGTACCCGCCGACACGCAGGTCACCGCCGTAGGCGAGGGAACCGCCGGCGGCCAGGACATGCCGTGCGATCTCCACGAACGCGTGCCGCTGGTGCGGTAGGCCCAGCCCTCGCCGGGCGAGATCCGGGCTGTCCGAGATCGAGACGGCCACCCGGATGTCCGCGAGCGAGCTCACAGCAACCTCCTCGCGCACTCTGTCACCGCGGGTCCCGTCACGGGTCCCGTCATGTCGAAAGTCATGTCGAGAACAGCGGTCATGTCGAGAACAGCATCGTCGGTGTCACCGCCCGCAGCGAACCATCGAGCTTCGCCAGCACCCGGCTCTCCTCGGTACCCAGCGGTGGATCAGGATATAGAAGATCGACCGGGGCCGCACCTCCGACGGAATTCCGTGGCAGATCGAGCAGGGTCAGCAGTTCGGGTGGCCGGGCCAGCAGGAACGAAGGCAGGGCGACACCGTGCCGGCCGCACATCTCGGCGGCCCGCAGCGGAAAATACCGGTGCCTGAGCGTCTCGGTCAGCAGAACGCCCACCAGATGGTCGAGAACCCTTCGTGAGTCACGATGCCAGCGGACGGTCGGAACGTTGCCGAGATACGGGAAGGCACGCACCGACCGGTCCGTGAGCGCGTCCAGGACGACCACCGGCATGGACGCGCGCTTCGCGCCGAGGAACTCCCGCTGGCACCATGGCCGTGAACCATAGGAATCCGAGTTCACCGCGAGCAGCGCGCTGCTGGTGGCCGCGGCGTCAAGAACATCGGCGAAAGGGTCACCGCCGGATATGTGGTGCGCGTCGAGGAAGTCGTCGACATCGGTCTCAAACCGAAGATGCCGGGCCACCTCCCTGGCAATGGCACCGCCATCCGCGGACGCATAGCTGATGAACACCCGGACCGGGTCAGAAGCACCGACCTGACGACACACCCGGTGGATGACATGGTTCAGGAGGACCTGCTCACGAAAATGTGCCGGCAGCGTGTGCAGGTCGACGACGTCGACATCGACCGCGACGGGAACACGGGCGAAGTTGGAGGTGAGTGCGAACGGCAGAAGCCAGTTACCGGGTCCGGCGCCGACAGCACGCAACAGTTCCGCGAGATAGTCGTTCCAGCCGGCACCCACCAGCGCGTTGTCGATGAGCAGGACGACGACGTTACGCTCGGCCAGGCTGAGATCGACAGGTGGCGGCACGTCGGCGGCCCACCGCGCGCCACGACCGTCCGGGCGGTCGACGGGTCCGCCAGCCGACCAATAACGCACCGGAATTCCCAGCGAACGGGCGGTCGGCTGCGACGGGTCGGCCGTCAGGTGTGTGAAAACGGCGTCGGCGAGCTGGCGGGTCTCCGCATCACCACCGGAACGCCAGAGCACGTGTACGGCGACGGGCGGCCGTGACCGCCTGGCGGCGCTCACCAAGGGTCGTCAGTCAGGTCGGGACGCATTCCGGCACGATAATCCGGGACCGCATTCCGGTACCACGGCGGGGGTGACGGGCCCCGGCCCGATGGCGGGATGACCGCCACCGGGCCGACAGTCTCCGGCAGGCGAACGGCCTTCGGCAGGCGCGGGCACCAGTCCGTCACCCGTCCATACGAACGGCACCCCCACACGCGCGACACGCGCCCCGGGTATTTCACGTGGCCCGGCCGGTGGGCCGGGGCCGGCCTGCTGTCCGTGACGCGTTCCCCGGCGCCGGAAACAGTCCGGCCGCGTCGAGAACAGCACGCTTACGCCGAGAAGAGCATTGTCGGTGTCATCAGCCGCATTCTCGGCTCGAACTCGTGCAGCAGTCGCGTCTCCTCGCTGTCCAGCGGAGGATCGGGGTAGACAACGGTCAGATCCGTCTCCACCGAGCCGCTGCGGCGGCGCAGCTCAAGCAGTGTGAGCGGCTCGGGCGGCCGGGAAAGGCAGTAGTACGGCCGGTCGACCCGCTGCAGCCGGGACAGCCAGGCCACCTGGCGGGGAAAATACCGGTGCCGGAACGACTCGGCGAGGAGCAGACCCAGCAGCCGCTCCATGACGAGCGGCGAGTCCGGCTTCCAGCGCAGTACCGGAATGTTCCCGAGATAGGGTGAGCGACGCTCGTCGCAGTCCTCGACCCCGTCCAGCAGGACGATCGGACCGAGTTCACGCTTGGCTCTGATGACCTCGTGCCGGCACCATCCCCGGGAGCTGTAGGAGTCCGTCACGATCGCCAGGAACGCCGACGCGGAAATCGCCCGGTCTATCGCCTCGACAAGCCGTTCGCCGGCGGCGATGCTGTGCACGTCGAGAAAGTCACCGACGTCCGTGCACTCGTGCAGGTACTTGCGCACGGCCAGCGCCACGCCCCGACCGTCCGTCGACGCGTGGCTGAGCAGCACGGTGAGCGGAGAATCGTCGTCGGTGACATGCCGGAAAAGCCGGTGCAGGATCTTGTTCACGAATACCTGGTCCCGCAGCTCACGAGTTGTCTCATAGAGCCTGAGGCAGTTCACGTCCGAGATCGACGAGGTCCGGTCGACCTTCCGGGTGAGCAGCACCGGCAACAGCCAGTGACGAGATGACGTCGATGTCATATCGACGAGTTCGGTGACGTACTCGTTTCATCCGCCGCTCATCAGCCACGCGTCGACAAGCAGCACCACGATGTTGCGTTCGGCCCGTTCGAGATCGACGGCCTGCGGCGGATCGTCCCGTCCGGGCGGCCGCGGATTCGGTGCGGACGTCCAGAAACGGACCGGCACGCCGAGACCCCGTACCCGCGGACGCCACGGATCGGCACACAGGAACTTGAAGGCGACGTCGGCAAGATGCTCACCGAGGAGACTGCCACCGTGCCAGACCACGTGCACCGCAACAGGCAATCGCCTGTCAGCGGTCACCAACGGTCATCAACCGGATCGGGATGCACTCCGGCACAATAACCGGACGGT
This sequence comes from Protofrankia symbiont of Coriaria myrtifolia, assembly GCF_900634755.1. NCBI lineage: Bacteria > Bacillati > Actinomycetota > Actinomycetes > Frankiales > Frankiaceae > Protofrankia > Protofrankia symbiont of Coriaria myrtifolia. The sequence continues at coordinate 3,491 of NZ_CAAAFS010000090.1, read as the reverse complement.
CACACCCGCCTCGGGGCCACACACCAGGCCATGTATATCCGAGTATATCCAGCACATGGCAGGGACGCGTACCGGCGCCACACGTCAGGACGCGGCCCTTCCCGAGCCAGATCCGGCTCACGTCGGCCTCGGGCGGACAGACGGACAAACGGACAAACGGACAAAATACCGGCCGGTGGCTATCCCTGCTGCTCGGTGGTCCGCCGCCAGCGGATCTCCGCGTCGATGAACTCGTCGATGTCGCCGTCGAGCACCGCCGCGGTGCCGGACGTCTCGACCTCGGTCCGCAGGTCCTTCACCATCTGGTACGGGTGCAGAACGTAGTTGCGGATCTGGGAGCCGAAGGAGACGTCCTGCGGGCCGCCGGTCAGCCGCTGCTTCTCGGCGGCCTCCTCGGCCCGCCTGCGTTCGAGCAGCTTCGCCTGGAGCACTATCATGGCAGCGGCCTTGTTCTGCAGCTGGCTGCGTTCGTTCTGGCAGGTCACCACGATGTTGGTGGGCAGGTGGGTGATCCGCACCGCGGAGTCGGTGGTGTTGACGCCCTGCCCGCCCGGCCCGGACGACCGGAAGATGTCGATCCGCAGTTCCTTGTCGTCGATCTCGACATGGTCGGACTGCTCGACCACGGGCGTCACCTCGACCCCGGCGAACGAGGTCTGCCGCCTGTTCTGGTTGTCGAAGGGGCTGATCCGCACGAGCCGGTGGACGCCGTGCTCGCTGCGCAGCGTCCCGTAGGCGTAGGGTGCCTTGATCTGGAACGTGGCGGACTTCAGGCCCGCCTCCTCCGCCTCGGAGGTGTCGAACACCTCGGCGGCGTATCCGTGCCGTTCAGCCCAGCGCAGGTACATGCGCAGTAGCATCGCGGTCCAGTCGGCGGCGTCCACGCCGCCGGCGCCGGCCGAGAGCTGGACGATCGCGTCACGCTCGTCGTACTCGCCGGAGAGCAGGGTGCGGACCTCGAGCGCGGAGATGTCGCGGGCGAGCGTGGGCAGGTCGTTCGCGGCCTCGGCGAGCAGGTCGTCATCCCCCAGATCGAGGGCGGCGATGACGTCGTCGAGACGCCTGCGCAGTGCCTCGACCCGCGAGATGTCCCCACGCACCGACGACAACCGCCTGGTCACGGCCTGAGCGCGGTCCTGATCGCTCCACAGCTGCGGGTCGGCCGCTTCGCGTTCCAGATCGGCTGCGCGACGCCGAAGAGTATCGAGATCAAGAACTGCTTCGATGCCGGCAAGCGTCGCGTCGAGAGCCTTGATCTCCTCGGTGATGTCGGCGGCCATGAGACCCACCTTACCGTCGGCCGCACCCGCCCTCACCCGTACAGATCTTGGCTCTCCTTTCCCGCTCTTCCCACCTGGCACGGATCACGGCTCACCGATGGCCATCGGCGGCATGGGACGTGCCCGACCGGCACCCGGCCAGTCGACGGGCCGCCGAGCGGAAAGCGCCGGCAGCAGGCGTCCACCGGACAGGGCTGCCCGACAGAATCCGAGAACTCGGCCGGCGGAAACCGCGGGACGGGTCGTGCGCCGGCGTAGCGTGCACCGCGGGCGATGCCCGCGGTGCTGGCCGGGTTCCCCGTCCGGGTTCCCGCCCATGCGCCCGCGGGTCGCGGGTCGCTCGTCCCGACCGGAGTACCGGATGCCTCCCGTACCCGTGTCTCCTGTACCCCGCGTCTCCCGTACCCGCCTGCGCATCCCGCGCCCACTTGCCGCAGGCCGTGGGTGGGCCCCGGGGAAAGCAGGCGGCTGGGAGCGCACGGGAGGGACATGGGACGCATGGCCAGCCCAGCATGGCCAGCCGCGAAACCGCGCCGGCCGCGTCTGTCGGCCCACCACGGCCGAGGCGACGTCATCCGGCGGAAACATCGGCGTGCAGGCCGCAATAATGCGGAAACAATGTTACGCAAAAAAGACGACGTTACAGCCTGGTAATTCACCCCAGCAGGCCCTGCGCTCTGCCGCGACCGGCCCGGCGGCGTAATCTCTCCCCAGAGACTCTCTCGAGAGACGTACAACACACCGCCACATCCCGGCACGGAAGCGGCAGGCGCTCTGAAACGCTATCTTTGGTAACGAGCGGCCTCTTCGGTCTGGAAGTGGTGACGTTGCGAGTGCCCTTTCACGGCTTGCCGGTATCGGCGCCAGTGAGCGCGGGGAGCCTCACGCCGCCCTGTCACCCTTCGGGTGGAAAGAGAACCACGGCAATACGACCGCACGCACCCGAAGGACGCCGACATGCCTGAGCCTGCCGACCGACGACGGGTACTCACAGCCGCTGTGGCCCCCATTGTCGCCATGACCGACCAGGCAAACACCAGCGATCTGCACGAGGCCTGTGCACAGGCCCTGGGGCAGACGCTGGACAGCTACGAGACCTCCGATCTGACCGACATCGTCGCCGGCCTGACAAGCCTGGAAGAGGTCATGCGCACCGTGCCGCGCACGCGGCGGCTGCGGGGGTCGGTCGCGCTGGACTGGATGCGGCTGCACGCGGCCGTGACCACCACCATGGCGGGAGCCGTCTACGACCAGGGCCGCCACAGTCATGCCGTGTCACTGGCCGACCGGGCCGCGACGGTGGCCCGGGCCGCCGGCGACGGACCACTCGCCGGCCGCGCGCTGACCGTCCGCGCCCGGGTGATACGCCAGCACAACCCGGCGGTGGCGCTGCAGATCGCCGATGCCGCGGGCCGTATCGCCGGCACGAGCCCGGCTCGGGCCCTGGTCGCCGGCAAGGTCTCGGCCAGCTCGTACGCCGCGGTCGGGGACGTCGCCGGGGTCCAGCGCTCGGTGGCCCACGCCTGGAAGATCATGGAGCTGCTGGGCAGCTCCGCGCACGGACGTCCGGGATTCGCGCTCGACACCTACTCCCCCGCCGACCTCGCGCTCGCCTCCGCCGAAGCGTTGACCACCGTCGGCGTCGCCGATGACGCCGGGCCCCACCTGGAACGGGCGTCCGAACTGATCACCGACAGCGGGCAGACCGGGATGGTGATCGCGGTGTACATGGCGCGGGCTCGGGCCGCGCTCAGCCGCGAGCGTCCGGACCCCTACGAGGCCAGGCACCATGCCTCGCGGGCGGTGACCCTCTCCCTGCAACGGCCCGCGGAATGGGTCGCCCGGCTCGTGCACGACATCTCCGCGCTCGCCAACAGACGCACCGGCCACGATATGGACGACCTGGTCGCCACCACGTCCCCCTGGTTCTGAAGCGGTCCCGGATCCAAAGCAGCGTCGCCCCACCACATCCGCCATGGTGCCGATGCCGGCGCTGGTGCCGATACCGGCACCGGTGACGCTGGCACGCACCGACAGCGCTGTCGGGTGCACGTCGTCATACCGGTCGCAGGGAACTGCCGGAAAATAATTTCGTTTTTTGACCACGGTGTGGGGCTGCGGGATCGTTCTTCACTTCCGACGCGGTGAGACGCGTGGCGGATCGAGTAATATGGGAGTCATCGACAGGGTGTGCGAGCCTCTTTGACTGTT
>NZ_CAAAFS010000089.1:3251-24806 GCF_900634755.1 Protofrankia symbiont of Coriaria myrtifolia | reverse complement strand
GCCCGGAACATCTCGCGCTGCTGCCGCCGCGCAGGCGTGTCGATCGGGTGACAGGCGATCGTCCCGCCGTCGGTGCGCTGCTGTGAGCAGAGCCACCGGGCTGCCCGTCCGGATGGACACCCAGATGGATGATCATTCGGACAACCGGACGGATGTTCGGATGGCTGACGGTCTGGTCCCGGCACGTCACATCTCCCCACCGGGAACGGGCTGGGCAGTGGACGTGCCCACGGGCCTGCGGGTGGGCCGATGGGTGGTGACAGGCCCGCTTGCCACCGGCAACTGGGGCTCGGTCTACGCGGCCCGACGGGTCGACGAAGGAGACGCGCGGCGGGAACGGCCGCTGGAGCAGCCGACTGCCCAGGCCGGCCCGGCCGGTGACGCGGCTGGCGACGCGTCCGGTACGACAGACACGAACGGTGCGGCCGGCACGACCGGTGCGAACGGGGCGGTCGGTACCGCCCGCGATGACGACGTGGCCATCAAGTTCCTCCCCGCGTCGGCGCTCACGCCAGGTCGCCGCGGCATGCTCGCCGCGATCGTCGACCGGGAGGTCCGTTTCAGCAGCCGCGCCAACCATCCCAACATCGTTCACACCTTCGAGATCATCACCTTGCGCTCGAATGATCCACACCTGGACGGCGCGGTCTGCCTGGTCATGGAGCGGGCGGCGGGATCGCTGGCCGACCGCTGGTCGACCGCGGCCAGGAGGCCGGCACCGGGCAGCACAGCGAGCGCGGCGGACACAACAGGCGCAGCAGCCGAGGCCACCGCCGACACGGACGCCGACGGCACCGACAGCCCGGACGACGCGGCCCGTGAATCGACCCACGTCGTCCGCCGGGCGGAGCCACGCGGAATCCTGCTGGGGGTCGCGGAAGCCCTGCGCAACATCCACGGGTCCGGCTGGGTGCACGCGGATCTCAAACCGGGCAACATACTCATCGATACCGACGGTGACGCCCGTATCGCCGACTTCGGCCTGAGCAGCGAACTCGACGGGACACACGCGTACGCCCCACCACGCGTCGGATCATGGGAGCACGTGCCGCCGGAATGGTGGAACGAGCGGCTCGCGCCGTCCGGCACCCCGGTGCGGACCAGCCAGGACATCTGGGCCTTCGGCGTGATCGCCCACCAGGTCCTCACCGACGGTGTCCATCCTTTCCCCGGGGCGACGGCGTCCGCCAGGGCCGAAACGGTACGCGCCTACGGAGCCGGTCTGGTGGATCTCCACCTGGCCCCGGCGATCCCGACGCCGTGGGCGGAACTCGTCAGAGCCTGCCTGGAGCGGGATCCGGAACGCCGACCGTCCGCCGCGGACGTGGCGGAGCGGGTGCGGGCCCTGCCGCCCCCGGGCCCGCCGATATCTCCCGATCTCCTGCTCTCCGATCCTCCGATGTGGAAAGCCCCCAGCTGGAAGGACGACGAACAGCGGGGGGACGAGCGGAAGGCTCCTGAGCACAGGGACGCCGTGGCCGACCCCGTGCGCCGTCGTCGGCGCCGCACGAGGGCCGCGGCCGCTGTCGTCCTCACCTGCGGTATGGCCGCCGGCGGCGGGCTGTGGGCCGCGGGCGTCATCGGCTCCGGCAGCGACCGTGGCAGCCGGCCTGCCGTCGTCGGCCAGGTGCCGGCTGCGTCCCATTCCCTACAGGTACGTGTCGACCGTGACTGCGTGGTGTCCGCCTGCACCCTGCGCCAGCCGGTGTTGTTCCTGACCTCGGGCGCAAGCCCGTCAGGCATCGTGGAAACCCTCGTCACCGGCCCGGACGGCGTCGACCGGAACATCGCCAAACCAGGCGCGTACAACCCGCTCGGCCGGGCGGACCGTAACGGACGGAAAACCGGCCGCTGGAGCTACGAAACCGGCGATCCTCTCGGTACGTGGACGGTCGCGATACGGGACGTCCAGACGGGCAGGCGGGCCGTCACCACCTTCCAGGTCCTGAACACATGAAACTCCTGTCCCAGATCACATCCGGACAGACCAGATCCCACGCCTGCTCGTCGGCCGATGTTTCAGGGGGCGGGTGGGCGGACGAGTGACTGGGCGTCCGCGCTCGCCGTGATGGTCAGCGGACCGATCCCCAGGATCGCCACCACCGGCAGGGTCACCGTGCGGGTACCGGTCACCCGGACTGTCGCCGGATCCACCAGTTGCGCGGTCAACGCCATACGCCCGGACGGGTCGGCGTCGCTCTGGTACTGCGCGACGGTCGCGGCCACCTCCGCCAACGGCAGCCGCTGAAGATTCCCCGTCGCGGTGTAGATCGCTGTCTCGTCGATGCTCTGGGCCGCGGCGAGCGCCGCACCGTCCGCGGCGGAAGCGAGCGAACGCCTGGCCAGGTACACCGCGGACACGTCGGTCACCACGATCGCCAACATCAACGCGGCAAGAACATAGCCGAGCGTAAGAACCAGAATCGACCCCTCGTCCCGGCTATGACGGACTTCCGACCCCCGGCGCATGGAACGTCCAAGCAGGTCAGCGCGCATCCGCATCCCCCTCGGTCAGTATCCGGGCGCCGCCGGGGCCGCGGGCTGCCATCGGGGCCCGCGACGTCCGCGATTGTCCGCGTCCGGTCCGCCGCACACAGCTCACAGGTGAGCGTAGGCCCCCAGCCTCCCGAAGCGGTCAAGGTGGTCCCTTCAGGGCCTCACCACGTCCGCCGGCCCACCGTCCGCTGGCCGCCCGCTGTCAGCTGTCAGCTGTCAGCTGTCAGCTCCCACGGTGGGCGTTCATCGGCCGGCTCCTGCCCTCGCAGCGGAACCGTAGGTGAAAACGGTTGTTGCGATGACGGTTTCCACCTACAGCTTCCCCACCTGTAGGTAGAAACCGTTATCGCAACAACGTTTTCCACCTACAGTTCGGCTTGGACAGCCGCCAGGGTCGCCCGAGTCGCCACATGCCGGCCGGTCTTCTTTCATGGCCGGCCCGGCGCTTCCCTCGGCAAAATCATGGATAGCAGGGAGAGTCGGCTGGCGATCCGTCCGATGTCGGGCGGCAGGTCGTCACCGCGGAGCACATCCGCCAGCGGTGCGGCCGCGACGAGGAACAGCCGCGCGTCCCTGTCACAGAGAATGTCGACGACATTGGCGAATCGCTGCCGGGCTTCCTGGCCGACCTCCGCGAGACGGGGCAGCTCGGCAATCACCCAGGTTGTGAAGCGGCCGGTGAGAGCCAGATAGTCCGTTGCGGATCTGGCTGTGCCGCACACGTCGAAGAAATCGAACCAGACGAGGTCGTCACGGGCCGCCAGGGCCCGGATCCGCCAGTTGCCCACGTCGAGCGCGATGATTTCCGCCTCGGCCGGGGCCGTCAGGCCGGCGTCACGGAGCTGGGCATCCGTGCCAGGCCACACGTAGACACCGGTCTCGAACCGTGATCGGGGCTCGCCCGACCAGGACCGGCCGCGATAGTCCCGTGGACCGGCAAGCTCGACCACGTCCATCGTTCGCTCAATTTTCTCAATCATCGGAACGAAGAGATGATGATAGATCGGATTCGGCAGCAGACCACCCGGCGGATAGTTGGACGTGGCCAGCAGAGTGATCTGCTTCTCGAACAGCGACGTGAACAGCCGGCTGATCAACATGGCGTCGCCGGCGTCGTGGACGTGAAACTCGTCGAAACACAGCAGACGGCAGTCGGCGAGGAGCTCCTCGACCGCGAAGTCCACCGCCCGGCGTTTCTGCCGGTGCCGGGAAAAGGCCGCGTGGAACTGGTGGAAGAAGTCGTGGAAATGTACCCGGTGTTTCTTGTCCGTCGGCACGGTCTCGTAGAACACGTTCATCAGCCAGCTCTTGCCCCGGCCGACCGGACCCCAGAGGTAGACTCCGCGCGGCTGCCGGCCGAACGGGCTCCGCCACCGCGACACCTCGGCGCCGAGCTGGGCGAGCCGGCCAACGACCCGCACCTGCGCGGCGTCCAGCTCGAACCCGGACCGCCCGGCGGCATCCTCGAAACGCTTCGCGAACCGCCCCGCGTCCGCGCGTTCACCAGCCACGAGCGCACCGACCACGCTGCTCGCCGACCGACGCGGCCCGGGCCGAGCCTGCGGAGAACATCCCGCTCAGAGCCGCGTCGACCGAGTTCGGCGACAGCAACCTGATCGTCTCCTGACAGACCCGGACCTGGTCGTGGTGCCCCACAGGATCAGAATCCGCCCTGCCACCCGCATTCCCGGGACAGCACAGCGGTTTGTTCGGAACTCCTTTTTCGATTATCAGAATCATAAGATCGCCGCAGGTCGGAGTACCGTCATCAATCCTGGCCAGAGGGTCCCGAAAAAACCTCCCAGCGATCAGTCACCGGTACGGGTACGGGCTTCCCACTCGGCCCGGGTGATCGCGTAGATGGCGCTGTCGGTCTCATGCAGTGTTTCATAACGCTCGAACGTCATGCCCAGTTTCTCGGCGACGCGAATGGACTGCTGGTTGTCCCGGTGGGGGATGGCCACAAGCCGGTTCACGTCGTGGTTCGCGAACGCCCAGGTGCCGGACGCGCGTGCCGCCTCAGGCGCGTATCCGCGCCCCCACCAGGGCCGGCCGATGAACCACACCAGCTCGATCCCGGGCCATTCCGGCTCGTACCACAGCCCCGCCCGGCCCACCAGCACGCCGGTGGCCCGTTCCACCACCGACCACGAGCCGGCCCCCTCCAGCTCCCACGCACCGATGTTCGCCGCCAGGTTGTGCCACATACTGTGCCGATCATGGGTCCCGACATACCGCCCGAACTCGGCATCAGCCCAGATGGCAGTGGACGCATCAAGATCATCTCGGCAGATCGGCCGAAGTACCAACCGCCCCGTCGTCAGCGTGGGGATGTTCACGCGTCACCGCCGGCAGTAGACGCACGGATGTGGGCAACCGCGGCCCTCCGCCGCACCGAAATGGACGTACCGATCACCCTGTCCAGCTCCACAACGCAACGTGTATGCGGAAAATCGGTATACGGGAGAACACCCCGACAGGTCCAGTATGATCATGCCCTCCGTCGCCGCGCCATCCACCGTCGCGTCAGCACCATAACCGGCTGGCCACACAGCCGACGCACGAACAGGAGACGCCTCCGAGACAGCACAGCCCGGCAAACCGCCGCTCATAACGGGCGGCGCCCACAGACCGGCGGATTTCACGATGATCCACACACCCGGAGACACGGTCCGCTTATGAACATGCTCCGCCCTGGACACGATCTCGCCGATATACCACGCCTCGATGATCGACATCCCACGCACGCCTGGATCGCACGAACTAGTCGATCAAGGAAAACCCTACTGCCACCGACCAGTCGCAGCCACACGCATGGGCGCGCGGCGACCCCTGCCACATCGAGGCGGCCAGCCGCCACGCTGCGCGCTGGAAAGATCCGGCGGGCAGAAAATGCCAGAAAGTCCGTGTGACGCCATAAGAGCGCGTGATCCCGTGTAATCCAGCGAGTGGGCGGGATCCTTACGTCGCAGGCGTTTGTGTGCGGTCTCGGCGGTAGGCGTCCACTACGACTATGAATTTTCCGTTGACGGTGATGTCGGTGATGTCGGCGAGGCCGGTGAACAACCGGGCTGTTCCGGGCAGAGCGACGGCAGAGCGGACGCACACGGCGAAGCGGGAGCCGGGGGCCAGCGACGCGGCGCCGTCGCCGGGGTTGCCGGCGCCGCAGTCGGCTCCCTCGGGCGCGAAACGCAGTTCGGGCGCGCCGTCGAGGCCCTGGTCGGCGAAGGCCGTCTCGGCGGCGACCCGGGCACGGGTGACGGCCTGCGCCTCACTGTCGGCGGTGGCGTACGCCCGGCCGGCGGCCCGGGCCGCCTGGGTCACCGCGAACGCGGCCCGCTGGACGACGAACACGCTGAGGAAGAAATAGACAAACGGGATGAGCAGCAGGACCGACAGGCCGACGAACTCGATCAGAGCGGTGCCGCTGTCGTCGCGCGGACGCCGCCGGCGCTGCCCGCCCTGCTGGCCCCGCTCACAGCATCGGCACCATTCACGATGTAGATGCCACGCGCGGTGCGGATGCCACGCGCGGTGCGGGCGCAGCCAGCGTCGCCGACCTGGGTCTGACACCTGCTCCCGCGTCCGCGTCCGGTCACACTCGGGGCTCGAGCGGGACCGAAGCCGTAGGGGCATGTTCAAGGGGTCTCCTTGACCGCGTGGCCGACGACCGTGAGCGTTGTCTTCGCGCCTCCTGGCAGGACCGTCAGCGGGACGGCGACCTGGCAGCGCACCTCGACCAGGGGCACACCGGACTCGCCGGTCGTGGCGGCACTGGTGCAGGTGGTATCGGCCCGGCCAGGGATGGACGACGCGATCAGCTGCTCCGCATAGGGGCCGCCGGAGGCCTCGGACATGTTCAGGTTCGCCGCGTGCCGGGCGCCCTCGGCCGCGTCCGCGGCCAGGGTGTTGCGGATGTGCAGCACCACACCGACCTGGACGACCCCGAGGAACAGGAAGAGCAGCAACGTCCCGACCAGCACGAACTCGACGACCGCCGAACCGCGTTCGGACGCCGGTCGCGGCGCTGACCCCCAGGCGCGCAACCACGCCGGGAATCCGGTGCGCCCGCGCCCATCCGATTCCGGGCAGGCCGGAACAGGCGGATGATCCCGTGCCGGAGGCGACACCTTTGTCGGAAGCGGTGTCGAAGGCAGAGTGGGCTTGCACCCGTCTGGTTCCGGGCGTGCCGGAACAGGCTGATGGTCTCGCGCCGAGGACAGACGCTCTCGGGCTGGGAGCAGGCAGCCCCACGTCAGAAACAGGCGTTCCGGGACCGGGACCACGGCGGCGATTGCGCGCCTCCAGGTGAGACGCCCGGACGGGATGGCTGTCTGCGTTGGCCGTGACCGTTGGCCGCGCACCGCCGCGCGGAACCCGGCGCGGTCAGCCGTTGCCGACCACGGAGTCGATCGCATTGGTGAAGACATCCCGCAACTGGGGCACGGCGACCGCCATCAGGGCGACGACCAGGGCTGCCGTCATGACGGTGACCATGACCCAGCCGGGCACGTCCCCGCGGTCCCGGCGGTCCCGGCGGCGGCGGCCGGCCTGCCCGGCCGCCGCCACGAGCAGGTCTCCCCCGGCCCGGGAGAGGCTCTCCCGCTCCAGCACCCAGCGGCTCACGAACATCGCGAACACACGCACGGCCAACAGCTCCTTCGCATTCTTCCGGACTCTTCGGGTCCTTCGGGCTCTTCGGATACTCACCTGGTCGTCGGACAGTGAGAAAATTTCCAGGAAATCACCGGCCGTCATCACTGGGCGTTGAAGGAAAGGCTGACCAACGCCGGGTAGAAAGCGAAGATCACGGTGGTCGGCAGGACGAAGAACACCACCGGCACCATCATCGCGATCTCCTTACGGCCACCGGCCTCCAGCAACTGGCGTTTGCCCGCCTCCCGGACGTCGACCGCCTGTGCCCGCAGCACCTCCGCCAGGGGCGTGCCGCGTTCGATGGCCACGGCCATGCCGTCGACGAACCGGGCCAGCGACGGCACCGTCGTCCGGGTGGCCATGCCCTCGAGGGCCTGGACGAGGGTGGCCCCGGCACGGGCGTCCGCGAGAGCCAACCGCAGCTCACGGCCGAGTTCCCCGTGGGAGAGCCGGCTGACCCGTTCCAGCGCGCCGACCGGGCTCTCCCCCGCGGTCACCGCGAGCGCGAGCAGTTCGGCCACGGTCGGGAACTCGATCAGTATCCGTTCCTCGCGTTCCCGGATCGCGCGTGTCAGCCACCAGTCGCGGGCGACGATCCCGCCCGCGACCCCGGCGACGACCATGGCAACACCGACGATCGACGGCGGTCCGACGCCGGTGAGCGCCCGCACGAGCAGCAGGAACGCGCCGACAAGCGCGCCGGCCGCGGAACAGATCACCTGCTGGACCCGGAACTCCTCGACAGAGGTTCGCCCGCCTGCCTGGGTCAGGCGCCGGAGCAGGGCGGCGCGCCCACCGAGGAAGCGGTCGAGCCGCCCGGCCGCGTCCCGCACGAAAGGCCGTAGCAGCTCCTCCAGACCGCTACGGGACGACATCGTGGTTCGCGGACGGTCGGCGAGCAGCCGGGACTGCGCCGGGGCGTCGCGCAGGTAGGGATCCATCCGGTCGGCGAGCCGAATCCGCCGGACGACCGGCGAGCGCCGGATGATGATGAGCAGCCCGAGCCCGGTGAGCAGGCCGATCAGGGCGCCGGTCGCCGCCGGGCTCACCGCGGGCTCCCAACGGGGATGCCTGCGAAACCCGGGCTCACCGGGGTGACACCGGCAGAACGCGGACCCGGGAAAACGCTCATCGGCTGCGAACCCGTCGGGCGCTCGTCGGGACGGCGTCTCGTGTCGGGACGGCGCTCGCGAGGGCGGCAGCCGCCGGCTGCGGAGCGTTCGCCCGCTCCCTGCTGGGTTCTCATGGGCGTAGCACCCGGCCTTCCTCGGGCAGCCGTCCGATCCATTTCATGATCATGTATGCCAGCACCGACACACCGCCGCCGGTCACGAGCACGACAACGCCGGTCGGGCTGTCGTAGGCGCGCACCGTCTCCCCGCGGGTCGCCAGCATCAGCAGGACGACCCACGGTGCCCCGAGCGCAAGCCTGGCTGCGTTGACCGTCCAGCTCTGCCGGGTCTCCAGTTCGGCGCGGGTGCGCGCGTCCTCCCGCAGGAAGGTCGACAGCGTCCGCAGCAGCCGGCCGAGGTCGGTGCCGCCGACCTCCCGCGCCATCCGCAGCGACTCGATGATCCGGTCGGCGATCGGGTCGGCAAGGTCGTCGGCGAGCCGATCCAGGCTCGCCGAGAAGGAGCCGGTCGCCCGGTAGTCCTCACCGAAGCGGGTGAACGCGGGACGCAGCGGGACCGGGCCGCGCACCCCCACCGACGCGAGCCCCTCCGGCAGGGACATCCCCGCCCGTACGGCGCTGGCCAGGTTGTCCACCACGTCCGGCCACAGTTCGCGCAGGTCGTGCATGCGGGTGCGCCGGCGCCGTACCACCAACGCCCGCGGCAGCAGGGCGGCGAACACGAAGAACGCCCCGGCCAGCGACCAGGTGGCGGTGAAGGCGAGGACGAGCAGGCCGACCACCAGCCCGACCCCAGTACTGATCATGAGGAACTGGTCGGGGCTGACCCCCGGGATGCCCGCCTGCGCGAGAAGCTCCTTGCTCCGCACCCGCCATTTGGCGGTGCCGGGATCACGCCGGACGCGAGGGCGGCCGCTGGTGACGATGAGGAACAGGCCGAGCCCGAAGAGCAGGCCGAGGAAGATACCCATCAGCCCTCTCCCCCTCGGATCTCGAGCCAGGGCCGTTCGCCCAGCGAGGCCCGCTCGGGCAGCGCGGCCCGCTCGACGTGGCTGTGGCTGTGGCCATAGTCACGATCATGGTCGGACGCGGCGAGCAGCCCGGGCAGGTCGTAGCCGGCTTGGGCGAACCGTTCGGCGTGCGGAGGGTAGCCCTCGGCGCGCACCAGGGTGTTGCCGCGCGTCCGGTAGATCTGGGCGATCTCGATGACGTCCCCTTCGGTACGCCCGGGCAGCGCGACGATCTCGGTGACGCGTCGGCGCCCATGGGCGTCCTTGGACAGGTGGACGACAAGATCGACGCTCGCGGCAACCGTCGGCACCACGAAGGCGTGGCTGACGTTCTCCCCGGCAAGCAGCGGCAGGGTGCACAGTTTGGTGACCGCCTCGCGGGCCGAGTTCGCATGCAGGCTGCACATGCCGGGCAGGCCCGAGTTGAGCGCGATGAGCAGGTCGAGGGCTTCCTCCTGCCGGACCTCGCCGACGATGATCCGGTCCGGGCGCATCCGCAGCGCCTCCTTGACCAGCCGTCGCAGCCGGATCTCCCCGGTGCCCTCCAGGTTGGCCTGGCGGGTCTGCATCGCGACCCAGTCCGGCGCCCGCAGCTTGAGCTCGAAGACCTCCTCGCAGGAGATGACCCGCTCCCGCCCGGGGATCGCCGAGCCCAGGCAGTTGAGCATCGTCGTCTTCCCGGCCTGCGTCCCACCGGCGACGATGATGTTCAGCCCGGACGCGACGGCGGCCTCCAGAAAGGCCGCGGCCGGCGCGGTGATCGTGGACAGGGCGACCATCTCGTCCAGGCTGGCCGCGGACAGGACGAACTTGCGGATGTTGACCGACCAGTGGGCCCGGGTGACGTCGGGGATGACCACGTGCAGACGCGAGCCGTCCGGCAGCATGGCGTCCACGAAGGGAGTGGAGAGGTCCACCCGTCGCCCGGAGCTCTTCAGCATCCGTTCGACGAGGTCAGCGACGCCGTCGGCGGTCAGGATCGTCGTGGTCAGCTCGCTGCGCCCGTTGCGGGCGATGAACACCCGGCCGGGCTCGTTGATCCAGATTTCTTCCACGGACGGGTCGTCGAGGTGGCGCTGCAACGCCCCGAATCCGGCGACCGCGTCGTGGACGAGCCGGGCGGTGGTGGCGCGGTCGACAATCGGCGGCAGATCGCTGGTGAGCGCGCGTTCCTCGTATTCGCTGAGGACGTCCTCGACGAGCTGGCGTATGCGGGTGGGTTCCTCAACCGGGTCGAGGGAATGGCGCCGGACGAGTTCGCGCACTTCACCCTCGATGAGTGAGGTGGCGTCCATCCAGTCACCACGTACCGCCACGGAAGACCGATCCCCCCTGGTTATGCGTTCGGAGCGCCGCCACCCGGACAAATACTACGAAACGTAGAAAGAAGATCACGCCTAATCAGGCGGTTGACACCGTGCCCCGGCCGCCAGCCGTACGAAAATCAAGATCGTACTGCCTTCAGCCGTTTCCCTCCCGACCCCCGGCGGTGCGATAACAAGATCGCACCACCTTCAGCTGTTCCCCTCCTGGCCTCCTGCGGTGCGATAACAAGATCGCACCACCTTCAGCTAGGATGTGTGCGCCTGGCGACAATATTCGCATGGCCGTTGCGGCCCACCCACATCGGGCCATGGGCAGCCCAGCGACAGCAGAAAACGATCACATGCCCAGCCGAACGGCTGTTACTCTCCGCATCCACTACTTGGCTGGTCTGCCATCGCGCGGGAAAACGGCCGGTCAGCCGTCGACCGGTCGGGAAAACACCCGGAACAGCCCCCGCCAGCCGGGCGGTTGCGGACCGGAGAGGATGCTCCACCGGTCGGCCGGACAGTCCTGGAAATCATTCCGCGGCAGAACTGGCACCAGCGCCGCCCCACATCCGTGAATACCTCGGCGACCGCGCCCCGTCCGACGTTCACGGGACGCGGTTGTAACCGGTGAGAAATATGCTGGTTCGCTGGCCGCGCGGCCGGATGCCGGAACCGTCACGAACGGGCCGCCACCGTGCCGCATACGCGGTCGATACCGGCTGACATGCGAGCCTGCGCACCCTGAAAGAAACCGGATCATTCTCCGGCCCGCGGAGCGACACCCACGGTGCCGTTCGGCCCCGGTCTGGGCGGCGTCCACGAGAACGGATTGCCAGAACTGCCAGAACTTATTCTATATCAATTCTGATACTGATCAGAAAAATCGGCGACCGGCGCCCGGAACCGGCTCGTAGCCATATTCATGACCAACATGCCCGGCCGATCGGCGTCGCCGCCTGCCAGCGGCGGCGCGAGCGTGCCGGAATCGGCCGCCCGCCGCGTCCGGGGCAGCTTCGCACGATGCCACGGACAGCCCGTGGACATCCCCGCCGTACCCCGGCGGCGGTCGGGCATCCAATAACGGACAGCAACATCCTGATCGGCCCGTACCACTGGACGACCGGATGGCCGGATGGCCGGATGCTCCGATCGGGCCTGCTCCGCTGCCAGCCCACGCCTGTGGCCCATGCCTGTCTGGAGGCCTGCTGACGAAGACCGGAGCGAGCTTGTCGTTGCGCACGCCGACGAGGCCGGAAGCCGTACATGACGACAAACTCGTCCGGATCATGCCCGGCCCGGGTAGCCGCGGCTGGTGGCTGTGCTGCCTGGGCCGTTACCTGTACCAGGCCGCGGTGGTGGCGTTCGTGGAGGGAGCTGGCCTGGCCTACCCAGTCGTCCGAGACGATCCGGTCGCCGAAACCCTCCAGGACGCTGCCGAGCCAGCTGACCCCGTCCTCGTTGAGATCGGCGAGCTGACGGAAGCTGACGATACCGAGCGCGTGCAGCCTTGCCTCGACGACCGGGCCGATCCCGACGATCTCCTTGAGGTTGTCCTGACGGGCACCCTGCATCGCGGCGGGCGGCGGGAGGGGAGCGGAGCCACCCGAGTCACCGGAGCCACCGGAGCCGGCAGAGCCGGAGAAGGACGTCAGCCCGGCCAGCGCCACCGAACCCGGCAACGCGGCGGGAGAAGCACCCGAGGAGGCGGTGGGGGAACCATCCGAAGCGGGCGACACGCCCGGTGGCACCGAGCTGGCAGGCGCTGAGGCCCCGGGTGCTGAGCCCACAGGTGCCGTGCCCGCGTGCGCCGCAACTGGGGAACGACGGTCCGGCTGGGCGCCTGGGACGGGACGGGCGGTGAGCACCGGCACCGCCGCGGCAACAGCCGGATCCTCCTCGAGGAACTCGGGCTCCTCCTCCGCCGGCAGCGCGAAAAAAACATGATCGCGGCTTCGCCGGCCGCTGGGACCACGGCCATCGGGAAGTGCGGAGGGCTGGCCTTCGCGGGCCTCGCGGGCATCCCAGACGTCACGGGGATCGGCGTCGCCGCGGTCCTTCTCCGCGCAAGCGGTCCGCCCGCCGACAACACCGGTGTCCGGGTGGCTTGCCGCCACGGCACCCCCACCGGCAGTCGGCTCAGGTGCAGCCGGCTCACGGGCAACCGGCACGTCCGGCAGCCCGGCAGCCCTGGGGGCGGAGCCGGTGTGGCCGGGATCCGGAAGATCCAATTCGACGTGGGCGGTGCGTGGGTGTTCGGATGCGGCCGGGGGCTGCTCACGGCCACCCATCTGGGCGAGCAGCCGGACCTTCTCGGCGGCCCACTCGGCCTGGTGGCGATCAAGTCTGGTCGTCAGGGTCACGACCTGGCGCTGGGCGTCCTCGGCCTCGGTACGTGCCATCGCCAGCCGGGAGGAGAACTTCGCGGAGCGCTCCTCGGCCTCGGCGAGCTGCCTGCGCAGCTGCGCGGCCTCGGCCGCGAGTGCCTGCACCTCCTCGGCGTTCGACGCCGCGGCACCGTCGGGCACGCCTGGCTCCTCGGCCTCGGCGAGGGCATCCTCGAGCAGCTGTACCCGGCGGCCGGCGATAGCGGCCTGCCGCTCGGCGGCGGTGACCCGCTGTTCGGACTCGACCGCCTGCCGCTCGGCGGCGGTCAGCCGGGCCGTGAGCGCCGCCTTCTCCAGCAGCCACTCGTCCTGCTGATGGTCGTCCGGCTGGCCCGATGACCGTGTGCCCGGATGCGCGAGCGGAACGGAACCGGCCTCGGCGCCGCCGGCCGACGGCTCGGCCCCGGTGGCGGTGTCCGGGCCGTCGTCATCCAGGCCGTCGTCTCGTAGGCGGGACGCGGGACGAGTCCGGAGGGCATCGTCGCCGGCCGCCGCCGGCGGCCCGGGCGGACCGGTGGGCCGCGCATCGGGCGTACCAGCCGGGGCGGGCGTGTCAGCCGGCAGCGCTACGACGGGCAGCGGCCCGGTGCCGGGGGCGGCCGGGGCGGTGGTGGCGCGCCGTATCTCCTCGACCCGGCGATGTACGGGGCCGAGGAGGAACACCCAGGTCAGCAGTGCACCAACAGCCAGCGCCGCCGCCATGAGCACCAGAATCTGGCCGGCAAGGTAGAGCACGGGTGGTCAGCCTCCTTCCCGCGGTGCGCGCCGCGGAGATCCACACCGATACGGGTGGCAGCCTCCGGCATCATCCGGGGTTCCCATCATGGCCACGAAAGTCCTCCGTGGGTGCGCCGGGCACACCCTGAATCCATCACAAAAGTATCGCGAGGCACGATCGCGATCTTTCCGGGTGGCGGCAAACCAATACGCACACGGTGGCTGTCCACGCACCCGACCACGCCGGGTGCGTTCACCGACGGTCCGGCCCGGAACATCCGCCGGAGCGATCCTGTATCGAACCATTTCACAGCCATGTTCCGAACGTCCAGTTCCAACCGGACGACCAACGGGTGACAGTGTGGTCCGAGTGTCCGCCACGGCCGGAACGGCCCTGTCAACTGCCCAACAGCGCTGTCAACTGCCAAACAGCGCTGTCAATAGCCAAACAGCACGATGCCACCGGAACCGGGTCGAAGCCGGATAGCATGTCACCCGGGTCGACGCGCGGCACCCGGACTGCCGTGGTGCGTCGGCCCGGGTCAGAGGCCGGTCAGGGACCTTGGCGGGGAGCTCATCCCATGTGTGGGTAGGCGACCTGTCGCGGTGGGTCGAACGTCTCCTTCAGTGCCCGCGGGGAGACCCACCGCAGCAGATTCAGCGCGGAGCCGGCCTTGTCATTGGTGCCGCTTGCCCGCGACCCCCCGAACGGCTGCTGGCCCACCACCGCGCCGGTCGGTTTGTCGTTGATGTAGAAGTTTCCGGCGCTGTACCGCAGCACCTCGGTGGCCGTGGCGAGCGCGCGGCGATCCCGGCCGAAAACCGCGCCGGTCAGCCCGTAGGGCGAGAAGTCCGTGACATCCCGCAATGCCGTGGTAAAAGCCTCCGAACCGGACCGTCCCGGAGCATCGTCGTAGATATGCACGGCGAGTACCGGCCCGAAGTACTCGGACGTGAACACCTCGTGCGTGGGATCGGCGCACACGACGACCGTCGGTTCCACGAAGAATCCGATCCGGTCGTCGGCGCCGCCACCGACGAGCACCGACACGTCCGGGTCCGCGCGCAGCCGCGCGAGCAGGGCCGACAGCCGGTCGAAGGCCCGCCGGTCGATCACCGCCCCGCCGAAGAGGTTCAGATCGGACACGTCACCGTAGGTCAGCGCCGCGGTCTGCGCGACCAGTTGGTCGCGCAGACCCGAGCGCCACAGCGAGGCGGGCAGGTAGGCGCGGGACGCCGCCGAACACTTCTGCCCCTGGTATTCGAAGGCGCCCCGGACCAGCCCGACGACGAGCGCGTCCGGATCGGCGCTGGGATGGGCGACGACGAAGTTCTTCCCGCCGGTCTCGCCGACCAGCCGCGGGTAGTCCCGGTAGCCGTCGATCCCCTCGGCAACCGTCCGCCACATCGTCCGGAAGGTGGCCGTCGACCCGGTGAAGTGCACCCCGGCGAGCTCCCGGTGACGCAGCGCCACCGCCGAGACGGCCGCGCCGTCCCCGGTGACCATGTTGATCACTCCTGGTGGGAGGCCCGCCGCCGCCAGCAGCGACATGGTGTGCTGGGCGGCGAGCTGCTGGGTGGGGCTCGGCTTCCAGACCACCGTGTTGCCCATGATCGCCGGAGCGGTCGGCAGGTTCGCCGCGATCGAGGTGAAGTTGAACGGTGTCACCGCGAGGACGAACCCCTCCAGGGGACGGTAGTCCATGCGGTTCCACGTGCCGGGCGCCGAGAGCGGCTGCCCGGCGACGATCTCGCGGGCGGCGGCGGCGTTGAAACGCCAGAAGTCGATCAGCTCGCAGGCCGCGTCGATCTCCGCCTGGTAGCAGTTCTTGCTCTGCCCAAGCATGGTCGCGGCGTTGAGGGTGTCCCGCCAGCGCCCGGCCAGCAGGTCGGCCGCCCGCAGGAACACCGCGGCCCGGTCGTCCTGGGACAGCGCCCGCCAGCCGGGCGCCGCGGCCAGCGCCGCGTCCACCGCGTCGGCGACGTCCCCGGGCGCCGCCGCCCGGCCCGCGCCCAGCACCAGCCCGTGCCGGTGCGGGGCGATCACCTCGAACGGCTCGCCCGCACCCGGACGGGCCTTCCCGTCGATCACCAGCGGCAGTTCGGCGCGCTCCCCCGCCAGCCGCTCCAGCGCCGCCCGCAGGCCGGCGCGCTGCGGGCTGCCCGGGGCATAGGCGCGGACCCGCTCGTTGACCGGTTCCGGGACAACAGCGACGGCATCCATCCCAACCCCACCCTCCGAAACGCTGGAAACCGAGCGTTGGAAACACCGCGCCGGGACGCTCGAGGAGTGGGCCGCCCGGCCCGCGACGCCCCTCCTGGAACGCTCCCAGACCAGGCGGCCCGTGGCCGTCCGCGACGCGCAAGAACATGTTCGCGCCGCCGGCGGCCGCCGTCCGCCGTTGTCGGTTCTCTGTCGGTTCTCCGTCAGGCCGTGATCAGGCCGTGATCAGGCCGTGGTCGAGCCGCCGACGGGTGTCAGACGAGGTCCGCCAACTCCTGGGTGGCATACCAGAGCAGCTCGTAGCCGTCGGCGGCGTCCACCACGAACGCCGCGTCATCGCTGCCGAGGTCGGCCGCCACGATCGAGTCCGCCGCGGCGGCGACAGCGGCCTCGGCGTCGACGTCGTCCACGTGGACGGCGGCGACGGCTGCCAGCGGCACCGGGCCGCGGATCTCGACGACACCCCGGTCGAGGTCGTTGCGGATCCGCAGGTCGGAATCGTCCACGTCCACGGCGAGGACCACCCGCCGCCGGGGCGCGCCCGGGTCGGCGTCGAGCAGCCGCAGGCTCGCGCGGGCCGCGTCGAGGAGAAGCGCGTACTCCATCTCCTCGGCGTCGGAGCGGGCATACCACTCCCGGACGGCCGGGGTGACCGCGAAGCCGAGTCCCGCCGGAACCGCCCGGTCCGCGAGGACGCGCCGGGCGGCCGACAGCGTCGACGGCAGGTAGACACGCATGATGCCAGTGTGCCGCGCGGCGCTCGAGGCCCCGCGCGCTGGGCCCAGCGGAGCCGGGCGTGCGCGGGGCACGGCGGGATCGCGACGGTAGCGGGTCCGCGCGATCACCGCGCATCGGTGTCCCGGGCGGATGCCTGCCGGGCGGGTCGTCAGCCGGCGGCTGCCAGGTGGTCGTCGGCGCCGGGCGAGGCCGTGGGCACGGACGCTGTGGGTGCGGCCGTGGACGGCGTCCCGATGCCGGCCTCCGCCAGCGCTGCCGCGCTCGTCCGCAGCGAGGTCTGAAAAACCTCCTGCCGGCGGTTGAGGTCCATGACGTTACCGCCGATGATCTCCAGGTCCTCCGGACCCGGACAGATCACCGTGACCTTCGTTCCGGTGGCCCGCAGCAGCTCGGTCTCCCGGATCAGCACTCTGGTCGCCAGCCGCCGCATCTGACGCTCGAGCCGGGCCAGTGCCCCCCGGGGCTGGTCGAAAACTAACGAGCAGGCGGGAGCGAGTACCAGGACCTCGTCGAGATCGGCGTCGACGAGCAGGTCCACCGATGTTGGCGACCGTGTCCCACCGTCAACATAAGATCGCCCGTCGATGACGACGGGCGCGTACCACGACGGGATCGCGCACGACGCCGTCACGGCCTCGGCGATCGATGCCTGTGGCGCGTCCGGCGAGCCGAACACGACCCGTGTCCCGGTGTCGTAGTCCATCGCGATGATCCACAACGGCGTGGGGGTCGGCCACGTGGTCACGTTGGAGCCCACGGAGGACACCAGGTCGCCGACGGCGGCCAGCGTCCCCCGGCCCTGCGGGAGCAGGGAGACCAGGGCCACCAGCGGGGTCACCCGCCGTGGGTGCAGCGCCGAGGTGGCAAGCAGCCGACGCGAACCGATGCGCATCCGTGGCCGCGGCGGAAGAGCCGAGCCGAGCCGGGTGTAGTCGAGAATCGGGTCACCGAACAACGGCTCGCCGTATTCGGAGTTGACCATTGTCTCGACACTGGTACCAAGGCCGATCAGAGCCGACAGCACCGATCCGGCCGAGGTGCCGACGGTCATGTCCATGTCGCGGACATCGACGCCAGTCGCTTCCTCATAGGCACTCAGGGCACCGATCATCCACGCCGACCCGAGTACGCCTCCGGCGCCCAGTACCAACCCGCGGCGGGGAACCCCTCTGCCAGCCATCAGCCACCTCCTGCTGTGCGTCCACAACCCCCGGTACACGCCCCCACCGCCAGCGAAGGGATCATGCCGGCGGCAGCGGTGCACACCATCTGGTCCGCCGTGCACGTTCTCGTGGCTGGCTACCGCGCCTTCCCACCATGCGGCACCGCCAGGGACCGGCGCTGCCCAGGAACCGACACCGTTCAAAGGACAATTGACGTCGCCCCAAGGGATTTGACGTCGCCCCAGAGGATGGGGCCAGGGCGGCCGGCGCGGCAACGTCCTACTCGGAAACCTCCTCCTCGCCGTAATTCGTCTCCAGTACGCCCCACCCCCGCAGCCGTTCGGAGAACTCCTGCGGAGTGGTGTCGTGCAGAAGGGCCAACGCCCTCAGGTCGCCATCCCGGATGGAGAGGACCTGCCCGGCGTAGTCGTCTCGCTGGCGCTGTATCTGCGCCACCCACCGGCGTACCAGCCCGGACGAGTCCGGTGGTGCCTCAGCGAGTTTCTTCAGGTTGAGGACGGTGCGATGCCGGTGCTCGCGAGGAGGTAGCGCCTCCTCCTCCGGCAGCAGCGCCGAGACCGGAACACCGTAGAACGCGGCGAGTTCCGAGAGCTGATGGACACTGATCATCCGGTCGCCACGTTCGTAGGAGCCAACCGCCGCGGTCTTCCAGCGTCCGCGTGACTTCTGCTCCACACCTTGCAGGGACAGCCCCTGCTGGATCCGTATGGCCCGGAGACGAGCTCCCACGGCCTTCGCATACTCCCGACTCATCCGA
Source organism: Protofrankia symbiont of Coriaria myrtifolia (assembly GCF_900634755.1). Classification (NCBI taxonomy): domain Bacteria; kingdom Bacillati; phylum Actinomycetota; class Actinomycetes; order Frankiales; family Frankiaceae; genus Protofrankia; species Protofrankia symbiont of Coriaria myrtifolia. Next base: position 6,195 of record NZ_CAAAFS010000089.1, on the reverse strand, counting down.
TACACCCCCCGTCCACCTCAACAGAGCACTTGGTGATCATTTATCGCTCCCACCACTGCGGTGACGCAGGTGCTCACACTAACTGAACGTTACCGAAAAGGATAGCTACATTTGATTAATGCATTTAGTAAGATGATCGTCACAATGGTTACTTCCCGTAAGATCACTCCCTTCGCTGGAAGCGAAATCCACCTGAGCGGCACCAGCGCCACACTCCGAACAGCATGATGATTGCTAACCGCTATCTTTTCTCTACGATCAGTCACTCAGACAGGCTGCCCCGGAACCGCAGTCCGTAACCGTTCCGCTGGCTGGTTAGAGGAAGATTTCCTTGTAAAAACGGCATTCCCGGCAGGAGAAGGTCACCTACATCGGTTACTCTTCGTATAAAATCAACGGGACAAGCCATACAAGATCGCAAGACGGCCGAACCCGTACGAGGGCTTTCGGGCAGCGGTCCGCACGGCCTCGTCGGCGCGACCGGCCCCGGCCGCCCACACCGCCAGCACGCGCGGTTCACTACATATCGCCCACAATCCACCACAGCCCACACGCGGCCCAAGGCAGGTCTGACGCATGTTGGTCGTCTGGGCGCCGCCCGCGCGTCGAACATCCGTCGAACACGCTCCGGCGCGGCCCGCACGCGCAGGTCGTCAGGGCAGCCGTTCTCCCCGCCCGCGGGTCGAGGCCCGGCGCGGCCCGCGGACGCGGATCGTCACTCCGTCCGGCTGAGTGTGATCGGCTCGTCGAGCCGGCACGGCCCGCACACGCAGATCGTCAACGGCGAACGGGCGGGCGTCGGCGGCGGCCACGCACCGAACGCCCCGCCACCCGCGCGGCCAGCTCGCTAATCGCCAGCCTGGCCGGCGACTGCGCGGCGACGTCCCGCAGCAGCTGGCCGGCGGCCTGGGCGCTGTCCATCGCCGCGACGTCGAGCGGTACCACGGCCACCGGCTCCATACCGACATGGCGCACCAGCGCCCTGGCGACCTCCCGGCGGGCATCCTTCCCGATCGCCGAGGCGCGCAACCGGTTCACCACGACCCACGGATCCGCGCCGGGCACGGCCTCGCGCAGATCCGCCAGCCCGCGCACGAAGCGCACCAGCCCGACCGGCTCCGCGGACGCCACAGCCAGGATGGTGTCGGCCGCCGCGAGCACCACCTGGGTCGCGCCGTTGCGCCGCGGCGCGGACGTGTCGAACGACAGCTCCTCGTCCATCTCCAGGCAGAAACCGCAGTCGACGACGACGAAGCTCGCCAGCCGCCGCGCCATGGCGAGCACGACCTCCACCGAGGCCGGGCGCAGCTCCGGCCAGCGCGACGGACGGGCGATCCCCGGCAGGATACGCAGCCCCCCACCCAGATCCCGGCACAGCAGCGCCAGCCGGGGAACGTCGAGCACCCCCTGGTTGGCCGCCCGGGCGGCAGCGGCCAGGCCAGGTGCCTCCTCCAGCAGCCCCACCAACTGCCCGATCGCCCCGCCGTAGACGTCGGCGTCGACGAGCAGCGTCGGCATGCCCATAGCGGCGAGTTCGGCCGCCAGCCCCAGGGCCACGGTGGTGCGGCCCGGGGCACCGGTCGGACCCCACACCGCGATCACCCGGCCGTCACCGAGCTCGGAAAGAGCGTCGGGCGCCGGTCCGTCGGCCACCGGCGTCAACGTGGCGAAACCGGGCGCCGGCCTGCTGTACGCGGCGGGCAGCAGGCCAGCGACATGGTCGGTGCCGGCGAACGCCCGGACCGCTTCCACCACCGCCGACGCCACGATCTCGGCCGTCGCGTCGGTCGTGATCACCGCCGCGACGCCGAGCTGGCGCAGCCGACGCTCGCCGTCCTCGTCCCCAGGGGTGATCAGGCCGACCGCCGCGACCCCGGCCACGGCCAGCCGGGTCAGCGCGTCCCGGTCCAGGCGGCGCAGGTCCGCCGACAGCAGCGCGGCCCGCGCCGCGCCCGTGGTCGCCGCCGCGAGCAGGTCGGGCAGGTCGACACACCGGCGGACCACCGTCACCCCGAGATCACGGCGGTCGAACGCCATGACGAGCCCGGACTCGACGACCGAGTTGGTCACCGCGGTCAGGATCGGCAGGCTCACTGCCCGAACCCCGGCACAGCGCTCGGGCCGGGCCCGCCGACCTCGCCCCGGGAACCACGCTCAAGCTTGACGACGTCCACCCGCTCGCTCTGGGACGCCGCCACCGCGTTGATGGCGAGCTCCACCGGCACCCGTAGCGTCAGCGCGTACGAGCCCGCCGCCAACGTCGTCCGCGCGATGAACTCGACATCGTGCAGCACCAGCACCTCCGTGCCGGCGCTGCCGCTCTGCGCCACCGGCACCTGCCCGGTGGCCTGTGCCGCGCCCGGCGCGCCCACACCCGTGCCGGTGGCGCCGACGCCCGCGGGGCCCGACCGTTGCAGAACGAAGATGTCCACATGATCGCCCGGGGTGAGCGCGGGGGCTCTGCCGTCCTTGACGACGATCGAGACCAGCCGGGTCGGGCGTACGTCGTCGAGTACGAAGTCGGCGCCACTGAACAGTTCCCCGGCCGATACCGGGCGGGCGAGCGTCGCCCCCACCAGCTCCGAACGGCGCTCACCCGGGAAGTAACGGGCCGCGGTCGTCGAGCGCAGGTGGGCCGAGGCCGTGGTGAGGTCGGCGGCGACCACGACATGCCCGGCCGGGAGGTCCGCGGCCGCCACCACCCAGTTCTGGCTGCGGTCGGCGGTCGCGAACAGGCGGGCACCCACCACGACCGACACCAGCACCAGCAGGACGCCCACCAGCAGACGGGAGTCCCGCCAGCGCGGCGGGGTGAGCCGGCGGGCCGGTGGGGACGGTGCTGTCGGCCGCGACGGTGGAGCGGCGGGCTTCTCCGAGACCGCGGCAGCGGAGGTGAGGTCGGTCACCGGCGGACCTCCTGTAGCTTGTGTCCCTCCGGCCGGCC
>NZ_CAAAFS010000089.1:0-2950 GCF_900634755.1 Protofrankia symbiont of Coriaria myrtifolia | reverse complement strand
GCGAACCGGGTGACGGACATGTCCGGCGCACACCCTGATCGCTGAGGGTACGTGGTCCGCGACGGCGCCTGTGGACGAGGGCCCACCAAACCGGCGGATCCGAGCCGGCGAGCCCATTCTCTCCCAATCATCACCACCTCTTCCGATCACCACTTCCCGATCGACACGCTCCGATCGGCGACCCACGTCACCACTTAACGATCATCGCGTCCGGGCTGTGCCACCCCGGGCCGCTGCCTCCGGACCGCTGCCTCCGGACCGTCGTGCTCGGGTGTGTCATGCCTGAGGGCCGCCCGTCCCTCGGCCCCCGGCCGGCGCGCCGGACCCCTCGCGAAGGTCTTCGAACGTGCCGTTCGACGGGCCGCGGTAACGGCCCGTGCCGGCCTTCTCGGCGAGGCCTGCGTTCCGGATCGCCGCCGTTCGCCGCCGTAGCGCCCGACAGCACGACCTGAATCCGTTGACGGGCCGCAGCCGGGGCCCGCCGGCGCCGTGGCGGTGGGGCCGGGAGTCCTGGCACCCAAGGCGAACAGCACCTGTTATCCACAAGCGGAGGCATTCACAGGCGATTTGGACCTGCGACTCTGATACACAGGAGACACGACCCATCCATCGCCAGGGAGACAGGCCGATGAACGAGCGTTTCCTTCAGCTCAGCGATGTGGCGGAGATCCTCAACATCTCGTCGAGCCAGACGTACGCGCTGGTCCGCTCGGGTGAACTCCCCGCCATAAAGATCGGCGGACGCGGACAGTGGCGAGTCGAACGCAGCGAGCTCGAGGCATACATCCAGCGGGCATACGAGCAGACCCGCGCATTCGTGCTCGCCAACCCCCTTGGCCGCGGCGAGACGCTGCCGGACGAGGAGTTCCCCGGCCTGCGCGGCTGACCGGGGCGAAAGCGGGCCGGTCGGGCAGCCCGGACCGGTTCTTCGGCCCGGGAGCACCAGCGGTTCTTTCTGGAACAGCAGCGGCTCAGACGGTCCGACGGACGAACCCGATCGCGGCCAGTGGAATGGTCCGCACCGCGCGTACCGACCGCGCCCTGCGGAACTCGTCGTCCAGGTGCTCGGCCACTTCGACGAAGTCCGCCCCGACCCGGTCGACCGTGCCCCGCACCGGTGTGCCGTCCGCCAGTACGACCGCGCACGACGAACGGTCCCGCGCCACGCCCCGCAGGACATAGCGCAGATCCAGCCGGACCGCCAACGGACCCTCGTGGCCGGGATGCGCCGACAGCGCGGCCAGGCCGTGCACCCACAGGACACGGTGCAGCGGCACCAGCACCTCGTGGGCCGCCGGCTCCCGCAGGAGCATCCAGTCCACCCCCAGCGCGATGAGCTGCCCGGTCAGGACGTTGTCGGACTCCCGCCCGACAACCTGGACACCCAGCCGCAACGACGAGCCGATCGCCGGCCGCAGCCGGTCGATCAGACGCAGGTACGCGGCCTCGCGCCGGCTCCTGTCGATGAGCTCGGCGTCGAGCTCGGCCGCCTCGGCCGCCTCCCACTGCATCTCAAGATCGGCAAAAAGCGCCTCCCAGCGCACCCGTCCCCTCCCCCTTCACTCCCGGACGCTGCCGTGAGCCCTGGCCCCTGTGGCGGGCTCGGGTCCGGCCGCGGGCTCCGGTCGACCGCGGAACGCCCGGACGGCAACCGCCACAGCGGCACATCCGAACACGCGGCGCGGCAACGCCGGATACGACCCGGAACGCCAGCCATGTAACCATGCGTAGCCGCACGGGTGACAACACCCGTCGGCGGGCGCCAGCCATCGAAGAAGATCGACGCAGACGCGTCGCCGGGTACGCGCGCCTGGCCGAAAAGCGTGCGCAACGACAAGCCCATCTGGATCACGCCCCGCGGGGCTGGTCACGAACGGTGTCCGCACCACATGACCGGCGCCCCAGCAGGCTGGCACGGACCGCTCCGGCGTGTCCAGCCAGCGGGAGCGGGCGTGTGACGATCACCGGACGCGGGTGCGCGACGATCGTGACAGACGCCGGCCGCGGGCGCCGTCGGACCCGTGGACAGCGAACAAGCCATCCAACCGAGGTTGACATCAACTCTTCTGGGGATTACACAAGCAAACAGACTCAAACGAAGCATTTCGACGATCAACTAGGCCAATGAGCCAACGGCGATGTGATCATTTTTGCGCTGCCGGCGGATCAGGCCCCGAGCCACTGGGAGTTGCCGATGCCAGCCGTCCGGCGCATGCTCGTCTTCCTGACGGGAGCGGCCGCCGCGACGGCACTGACGATCATCCTGATCATGGTCGGGCCGGGACGGGCGGATCTCCCGTCCGGCTTCTCGGCGGTGCCCGACTGGGTCACGGCCGATCCCGAGCACGCGCTCACGACCGTTGTCGGCCTCGCCGCGTGGGCCTGCCTGCTGTGGCTGTGCGCGGGGTTCGTCCTGGCCGCGCTGGCCGCGCTGCCGGGCAGCGGCGGGCGGGCGGCGGCCGCCGCTGCCCGGCGCATCCTCCCCCAGGCCCTGCGCCACATCGTTGAGGTGGCGCTCGGCGTCACCCTCGCGGCGGGGACCGCCGCCCCGGCACTGGCAGCGAGCCCGGCGGCGGCCACCGGACCAGCCGCCGTCACCGTCACCGTCACCGCCACGACGCCCTCGACCAGTTGGCCGGACCTCGACCCGACGTTGACGGCGAGCCCGCCGGCAGCTGCCGGACCAGTCGCCGTCACGGCCAGTGCCACGCCCTCGCCATCCTCGACCAGCTGGCCGGACCTTGACCCGTCCGGCTTCGCCACCCCGTCCACGACATCCGCGGACGCGCCAGGCCCGCCCACGCAACCGCCAGGCCCGTCCGCACAACCGCCAGATCCGGTACCAGCCGGCTCTCCGGCGCGGCCACCGGTCACCACCACAACGTCTCCCTCAAACCCGGCCACCCTCACGGCCCCGACCCGCCCCGCGGCCCCGCCGGCACGGCATATC